>NZ_DATFIP010000057.1:0-2028 GCF_035270045.1 Salibaculum sp. | reverse complement strand
TGGTGCCCGGGGGCGGAATCGAACCACCGACACGAGGATTTTCAATCCACTGCTCTACCCCTGAGCTACCCGGGCACGGGTGAAGGCTGGTCCTTCGGGTGGATGCGTTCTAGGCGAGGCGGGCCGGGGTGTCCAGAGGGTATGCGCAAAAATCAATGGGGTTTTTGCGGCGTCTGTTCAACCGCTTCAATGGCCGCCTCGACATCCTCGGGATCGCTGGAGGGCACCGCATAATCGCCGCCGAACCACTTGCCCAGATCGACATCGGCGCAGCGTTTGGAGCAAAACGGGCGATAGCGGGTATCCGCAGGTTTTCGGCAGATCGGGCAGGTCATGTCATCACGTCGGTCAGGGGCAGGCGGTCGCGTTTGCGTTGCAGCTCAAAATGACCCAGTGGCGTCCATCCGGCAAGGGTGGTTTCGGTCGCATCCTTGCGGAAAGCCGCACGCAGACTGGTCTCAAAACTGCGACGGTCTTTCTTGGGCATCGGCGCGAGGTCGAGCGTGATCTGCCCGCCCAGGCCCCGCAGGCGCAATTGCCGGGCCAGGTCACGGGCCATAGCGAGATTGGCTTTGAGCCCCGCCGCCGGGCTGGCATCGCCACCGGTGTTCACGTCCACCGCCACCAGTGCACGGGTCGGCTCCACATAATACGTGCCACCTCCGGGCAGGGGCACCTGAGCGTCTCTCAGCCTGTCGATCTGATCGAAAACGCCGAGTGCCGCAAAACACCCTGCCTTGGTAATCACCTCCGAGGGCTCTGCCCAGTCTCGCCAGGCGAGGGCATGCGGGCCGTCACCTTCGGTCAGCTTTTCGGGCTCGCGCCCGGCGGCATCGGCCAGCACCGCGCGGGCCAGATCCTGCATGGTTCGGATATCCTCGGCAATCTCGTCCGCGTCTCCCTCGGCGCAGGCCGAGCGCAGGATCAGCCCCATGTCGCTCTCGCCCATTTCCGCATGCGCGATCTGCAACAGCGTGTCGCGCAAGTCGTCGTCCTTGATCGTCCGCGACACGTTCAGCCCCGGGGCCTCCGGCGTGACAATGGCATAGCGGCTCTTAAAGAGCAGTTTCGTCGTCACCGGCAGCGCCTTGCCCGGTTCCGCATAGCCCGTAACCTGCACCAGAAGCGGCTGACCGGGAGCGAGGCCCTTGACCTGCCGCAAAAAAGCCGAGCCGTCGGGCGTGCGCAGGAACATGCCCCCTTGCCCCTTCACGGGCCGGTCGGCGATGGCACGGTAGATGGCACCAGGACGGGGTTGGTCCGAATCGATCAGCAGATCATCCAGCCTGCCATCCACCAGAAGCGCCGCGGCCTCGGCCCCATTGATGTGATCGAGAGCGATGCTGCGGCCGGTCATGAGGTGTCCTTCCATAGGGGATAGCCTGCCGCCTGCAAAAGCCCGGCGGTTTCAGTCAAAGGAAGGCCGACGACGGCGGTAAATGAGCCCGATATCCACGGGATCAGCGCCCCGGCGGCGCCCTGAATGCCGTAACCACCCGCCTTTCCCTGCCAGTCATTGCTGGCGAGATAGCCGTTGAGTTCCTCATCCGACAGGCGCTTCATCCTGACGGCAGTCACCACGTCCCGCTCCCATATCCGATCGCCGAGTCGCACCGCGACGGCGGTGATCACCCGGTGACGGCGGCCCGACAGCGCAAGCAGGAATTCCGCCGCCTCTGCCGCCGACTCGGGCTTGCCGAGAATGCGGCGGCCCAAGGCCACGGTAGTATCGGCCGCGAGCACGATGTCGCCCTCCTCCACCGTAACCGCCCACGCCTTTTCGCGCGCCATACGGGCGCAGTAGGGGCGGGGCAACTCACCTTTGGCGGGGGTCTCGTCAATCTCGGGCGGGCGAATATCATCCGCCACGACGCCAATTTGCGCCAACAGATCCCTGCGGCGCGGGCTACCCGATCCGAGAATGAAACGCATGAAAAATCAGACGCTTACTTGAAGCGGTAGTTGATCCGACCCTTGGTCAGATCATAGGGGGTCATCTCAACCTGCACCTTGTCGCCTGCCAGAACG
>NZ_DATFIP010000056.1:0-38598 GCF_035270045.1 Salibaculum sp. | reverse complement strand
ATTCCGTTGGAAGCTCGAACGGGACAACGGTAGATTTGGCCATGGTGGCATATCCTTTCTCTTTGAGAACGACGGCGCTTTTGAACACCGCCATGATATGCCGCCTACCTCAGCCCATCACCAACTTTCGGGCATAACTCCGACAGGTTCGCCGAGATGACTGATCTGCATGATCGGATCGGTGCCGCCCTTGCCGCACGGTTCGCGGACCGGGAAGCATCCATTCATGTCGAAGAGCAGATATATCAGGGCTTCTACACCCATGCGGATCAACGTCTGCTCAATCAGTTCCAAGCCGGGTCATGGGAAGACCGGCTTCATATCCTCGATGGCATCCAGGATGAACGGGCACGGCTGCTTGGGCGGCGGCTGATCTTCCTGAACAGGCCCGACCTGCTGGAGCCAACCATGGTCGAAACCTTGACCAGCGCGATGCGGGAACGGTGGAGGTCGGTGGATGAGGATACCTCGTGGACGACCTTCGCGAAGGTTGAAGAGCAGTTGGCCGAGATCGAGGCCGAGGGCGCGATGGACGCGGCGGGTTTGGCGGAGTTGCGGGCGTACTATGATGGCCTGCGGTGATGGCACCTTCGTCGGATCAACAAGAAACCCACAAGACTGCTTCACTGCATTTCAGCGACGAGAGCCCAGCGTGACAAGTTTCTGCTTCGCAGAGAATAGCGGCTGTTGCGATAGAAGGAATTTGGGTGGCGATCTGGATGGGACGGTTTACCCACGCACGGCGAGCAGTCCATGGGCTGATAAAACTGCTGGAAGAAGCTTTCAGAAGCGTACACCGTAGTGGACACCTAGACTGACCTGAGGAGCAGAGCCGAACGCAGCTTGTCCGACACGCAAGCTGCCTGACATAGCGCGATCGTCGCCCAGATCATGTGTGTAGCCAGCATCAAGGAAGCCTCGTGTGCGATGGCGCTCCAAGGTGCTGCCGACAGCGAAGGATTCCATTCCGGGAATAGTTGATGTCCCAGTCAGGATAGCCCTCTCTACGCTGAGGTCGCGCTCCACGCCAACACCAAGAGATAGGATACCTTGTTCTGCCACGCTCCGCTCGGCCGAGATCGCCAATGTTGCCGTTGTGCGCTGAATAGAGAGGGCGTCATAGCTGGCATTGAAATCAGCGCCGGTCTCAGCATAGGCGCTGCGACTGGTGCGAAAATGCGCCAGCGTTGCGCTCGGGATAATAAGCCACTCCTGCTGCTGGAAGCCGTAGCCGATGGCGGCACGTGCGCCGAATGTATCAAGGCTCGCATCGCCAGTTGCAAGCATGACGTTGTCCAAGCCACGACCACGCGCGATAGCTCCACTTTCGCGCCCCCATCCAATAGACGCTCCAGCTTGCCAGCCCGTCCGGGCCAATCCGCCTTCGCTGTACTCACTCCAGAGGCTAAAACCGACGCCGGAGCCCATGTCGAAACCATTGGAACTTAGGTTACTGCCGCTCACACTGAGCGTTCCCCCCAGGGTTGTCTGCCCGTCGAGCCCGCTCCCATAGGTGAGGGTTGCGACTCCACTTGTGCGGCGCCCGATGTCTTGCGAGGCGGTGCTGCCGGTATTGGCGAGCCAACCACCAACGCGCAGGCAAGACTGGTCATCTTCAGCAAGACATGTCTCATCCATCAGGCGGCCAACAACTGCCTGCTGTTGCGCTACAGCGATCTCGGTATCATTGGCCGTGACCGCATAGGACAGCATCAGGTTCTCGAAGTCCTGCATCTGTGTCCGCCAAATGAAGGCCCGGAACGTATCGTCGTCTGTTTCTGCCTCGCCAACGACAACCGATCCGTCAGCATTGACGGCTCTAGCCAGACTGAAGCCTGTGCCATCGCTCCGAAGACTGCCCAAAACTTGCATCTCAGGGTTCGCTGCGACCCCCGCATCACCGTCCTCGACCCAACGAAAGGCCTGTTCATCACCGGAGTCGGTCGTGCCGTATCCGACCACGACCGTTCCATCGTCATTTACATCAAATGACTGGCTGAACCCCGACCCATCACTGGTTAGAGTTCCAAGGCTCTGCATTTCCGGATTGAATGCAGGGCCGTTTGCACTGTCCTCGATCCAGCGATACGCCAAAAACTGTCCAGAGTCATTTTCGGCGGTACCAACTACAACCGTGCCATCCGTGTTGACCGCTGATGCTTCTGCAAGGCCGCCGTTGTCAATGCGAAGGCTGCCCAAATCCTGCATCTCCGGGTTGCCAACAAATCCGTCTGTGCCTCCTTCAACCCAACGAAAAGCGCGTGAAACCCCAGACACCCCCACAATACCGACAACCACATCGCCCGACGCACTCACGTCGCGGGCTTCACTCGCACTATTGATGCCGGGAAATGCAAATAGGCCCAGGTTCTGCATCTGCGGGTTGGCGCCGCCAAAATTCCCACCTTCAACCCAGCGATACGCCCGCCGTTCGTTACTGACGCTCTCGTGAAATGACCATCCTACGACTACTGAACCATCCGCGTTGATCCCTTGCGCGTTCCCCTGTGAAGGGTTGGGAGCGCCTGTTTCTTGAGGCAAGTGCAACAACGTCCCAAGGTCTTCAATTGCTCCGTCAGTCCAGCGGACTGGGCGTGCGCGGCCCAGGTCATTACGAGATTGACCTGCGATGAATACCGTACCGCTCGCATCGACTGTGACAGCACGCGCCGACGTTATGCTTGTGCCTGCAAAGGTGGGATTGACGTTCGACAAGCCGTCGAGAAGCGATACCCCATCCGCAGAGGTCCATGTGAAGGCAGCGCGATCCCCCGACGGACCAATCGTGCCGATAGCGATAGTTCCATCATCACTGACTCCTAAAGCTCGGCTGCTTTCGCTTTGCGATGCCCCCAGATTGCACATGCCACCACCGAAAGGCGTCGGGTCGCCTGGTGTCGGTCCCGACGAATTCGGCAGGCAGTCGAGTGGGTCTGCGGCTTGGGCTGACGCAGTGACAGGTGGGAACAGGGTGCCTGCCCCGACAATCGCGGCGCAACGGATGATGCCACCGGCTGTCTTGATGATGCATTGTCCACTTAAATTGCGGGAGCGCGTGTCGCTATACGTCATACGCATTCCTCCATCATACGCATCTCCTAATCGTGGCATAGCAGAGAAGAAAAACATGGGGAAAACAACCCCTCGCCTTTCTGACGCGCAAACTCGACCTTCTAGTAACTTGTTCGCCACAGTTGGCGCCTGCGCACCATCGCCGGACTTGTCTTGGGTTCGGCCGCTGCAGTCGGTGTGATTGCGTCGCTCTTGGATTAACACCCCCAAAACAGCCGTTTGATGAACAGTTCGCCGGACAGGACATTGGTGCCTGCGCAGCAAATGTCTGCTCCGTCCCGCACAGCCGACCTTCACGACCTGAAGCACTGCGCGGGTCCTGCGTGCGTTGCAGCATCACGCCGCCACCGGCTCCTCCTCGTCCTGGTCAGGCAACGAATCAATATAGCAGACCAGAGCATCGGTCACGAATGATCCCATGGTTTCGTGTTGGTTGGCGCGCACGATCTCCCGGGCGATCTCCAGGATGTCCGGATCGACGTTGCGGGTGGGTAAACGGTCAGCACAAAAGGTTGGCTGAATACAGGCATGTTGAACCCATCACGGTCACGACGAGCAGAAACTCAGCCGCAGGGACGAGACTTGGCAAGCCGGAAACCGGCACCTTCCCAAAGGCCAGCGCCACGACCCTCGACAGGAATCTGTTCAACGGGGGGTGGGGGGGAGTGGAGTGTGAGAAAAAACCGTCCGGATTTGTGCGCCCCTTAGAGGTTCTTCTTAGGAGCCCACAGAACTGGACGGTTTTTCTGGCTGTCTCCCAGGGATGCCCCAGGGTCTTCTCGCCCGCCGCAGGCGGGCGATGGAGATCATTTTTTGATGACACGTATTCGGCTCCGCCGACAACCGGGACCGCGAGGCGAAGCCGAGCCGGTCCCCGCCCTGGAGAATATGATCAGCACAGTCAGGCAGGCTCAGAGTCCTGTCGGAACCGCTCAGCTTCCGCATCGATCAGAGCATCCAGGTCGCCCCATCCCTGTCGGTCCTGCCGCGCATCCTGATGATCAAGCTCGTCCTGGTGCTCTCGTTCCAGCCGCTCAAGTTGGGCACGATCACCGCCATGTTTGCGATCCCGACGGCGCTCCGAAGTCTCCACTCTGTCGATGGGATAGCGGCATTGGTCGATCAGGGTGCTCTCGATCAGATCGTAGAGGGTCCGGCTGATCGCCAGGATATGCCGATGCCCCTGATACCGATGCCCAAGGTTGCGCCCCGCCATCTGGTTGATCATGTCGGCGTGCCAGAGCCGCAGCGCGTTCCTGATTCCGAACACCGCGTTGATGACCTGAAGCTGATCGTACTGCCCGATCTCTTCATCTCCACCGGGCGTGACGAAATTCGCGATCTGGATGATGTCAGCATCGGACAGGCTGTTCGAACCCTTGGCGCTGGCCAGGGTCGTGTGGTTATCCAGCCCGTCGCCGTTGTTACACAAAACATGCGCGTCCGGCAGGTCCTCGGACTCCCGCAGGCCCCGGGCAGTGTTGGGGTTCTCGGCGGATTTCAAACTCGTCAGGATGTGCGCCTCGATCCGGCCCTGACCGGTGACCCGCCCAGGCATGTCCAGGATCGCTGATTGCCCGAGATCGGCTGTTGCCTTGAAGATCGCCGTTGGCAGCGCCTCCGTGGTCAGCAGGATCGTCTTCCAGGCCAGCCCCTCCCACCAGGACCGGCGGACATAGGCGTAGCGGCGGGTGTGGCGGTTCGCATACATGGGCCAAGGCTTCCCGTTCTTTTTCGATATTCCATAGGTCTCGACCGGACCGACCCCGATCTCTTGTTTCGATGAAAGCTTGGACCTCCAGATCGAAACGGCCCGTTCGAAGCTGACCGCCCCGACGGTACTGTCCTTGTGGGCGCGCCAGGATTGCTTGGCCCGCACCAGGTCCAGGGTGTCTTCCAACCAAACAGGGGACGTCTCGAACAGGTCCTCGCACCACCGCACTTCAGGCAGTTCCGCTAGGTGGATGAAGTGTTCCACGGCCACCTCGTCATGAACCGCAACGACCAGGCCGGTCTGGTCGCGAAGCTGCCAGAACCCTTCGACCGGCGTGGTGAAGAAATCCGGATGCGCGAATATCCGGGACAGTCCGCCCTCTGTCCACTGATGCAGGACGCTGTGCACCATGAACAGGACCACGTGCTGGCCTGGCGGTGCCGACCGGATCGGGGCCATCATCACATCGTGCAGCCGGATCATCTCGGCCCAGAACCGAGGAACGCGGTGCTATACATCGACAAGCACCTGAAGTCCCACAACCTGCTTCAGGCCATCGCCCGGGTGAACCGATTGCACGAGGCCAAACAGCACGGGTTCCTGATCGACTATCGCGGTATTCTCGCCGAACTGGATACCTCGATCCAGGACTACCAGGACCTGGCCGCTCAGACCCAGGGCGGGTACGAGATCGATGATCTCGCCGGGACGGTGGCGAACGTCTCGACCGAGTACAAGCGCCTGCCATCCCTGCATGACGCGCTTTAGGCAATCTTCCGCGACGTGAAGAACAAGGCCGATATGGAACAGTATCGGCAGGTGCTGATTCCGTCGTTCCGGACAGACGAAAGCGGCGTGTCCATCGACGATCATCAGAAGGTCCGAGAGGATTTCTATGATGCGCTGACGGAGTTCGGCATGTGTCTGAAGCTGGCCCTGTCATCCCGAGCCTTCTTCGAAGACGGTGCTTTCGACGAGGTTACAATCCAACGGTATAAACGTGATCTGAAATTCTTCACCCAGCTTCGGGCCCAGGCCAAACAAGACGCTCAGGAAACCGTGGACTTCAGCACCTACGAGGAGCAAATCCGGCGGCTGGTGGACAAGCAGGTGATCGGCCAGGAGGTCAAGGACCCCGATGGGGTGATCCTCGTCGGCACCCTGGGGGAGGGCGAAGACCCCGAGGACTGGTCGGACGAGAAAACCCGATCTGAGGCCGACGTGATCAAGACGCGGCTGCGAAAGACCATCGAGCAGGACCTGATCGATGACCCACACGCGCAGCGGGTATTCTCGGATATGCTGAAGGAGGCCATCGCTGAGGCCGACGCTCTGTTCGACCACCCGGGTAAGCAGTACACGATGTTCAAGGACCTCGAAGACCTCGTGCAGGCCAGGGCGACACCTGACGTGCCGGACCGGTTCGAGGACCGCCCCAGGGCACCAGCCTATTACGGGGCATTTCTGGACCAGCTTGGCAACCAGGCGGCGGAGCGCCCGGAGGATGACCTGGTCGAGGAAGCGATCTGGATCGACGACACAGTTAACGATGCAGTGCGCTCCCACTCGATCAACCAGGCCAGCATCGAAGCTGCGATCAAACAGGCCATGCTGCCAAGATACTTCAATTTTTTCGGTGGTCTCGATGAGGCCAACGCCATGATCGAGCGCATCATCGGCATCGTGCGGGCTGGCGCGACGAAGGGTGACCGGTGATGCGGCATGCCATCGTTTACGGGGACCAACGTATCGCTTACCGGGTGGAGCAGGACGAGCGGCGCACAACCCGTGTGGCCATCCATGTCGATCCTGACGGCTCTGTCGTTGTCGATGCCCCGCCGGGGTTTGACGATGGCACGATCCACCGCGCTGTCCAGAAGCGGGCGCGATGGGTGGCCAGCCATGTCGCAGAAGCGCGAAACAGATACGCGCATGTTCGCCCACGCGAGTACGTGTCTGGCGAGCAGGTCCTGTATCTGGGGAAGCGGTATATCCTGAAAGTCGTCCCGGTCGAACACAAACCCGGACCGGTCAAGCTGAAGGGCAATCGTCTGATCGTGGAAACCAAATCGGGTGATCCGAATGACGTGAAGGGCCAGCTTCGGGGCTGGTACCGGGTGAAGGCTCGGGATTATTTCGTGACGAAAATTTCGGACGTGGCGTCCCGCCTATCCTGGGTCGAGCAGGTACCACCGCTTCGTCTGTTGGTGATGAACAAACAGTGGGGAAGCTGTTCACCGACCGGTCAGATCATCCTGAACCCGCACCTGGTAAAAGCCCCCAGGGAATGCATCGAATACGTCATCGTCCATGAACTCGCCCACCTGAGGCACCATGACCACAGCCAGGAGTTCTGGAAGCTGGTCACGACACATGTGCCAGCCTGGCAGGCTGCGAAAAAGAAGCTGGACGCGATGGTCGAGGTGATGACAGCGGAATGAGTGTCGAAGTCAGGATATCCGATGTTGATCCGGTCCTTCGACACCAACACACCATCTGGATTATGCATTTAAATCAATGGCATTGGTTACCCTGCCGGGGTCGCCAACATCACCCCAAAAGGGTCGCGATGTGCCGCAGGGCCAGTTCGTAGCCATGAACGCCGAACCCCGCCATCACAGCGTCGGCGCGGCGGCTGACGTAGGAATGGTGACGAAAGCTCTCGCGGCGGTGGACCTGGCTGATGTGCAGTTCGATCACCGGGCCGTCGTAGGCATTGAGCGCATCCAGGATCGCGATCGAGGTATGCGTGTAGGCGCCCGGGTTGATGATGATCCCGGCCGTCGTGGTGCGTGCCTCGTGTATCCAGTCGATCAACCGTCCCTCGTGGTTGGACTGGCGCGCCTCGACGTTCAGCCCGATGTCCTCGGCCACACGGGAACAGCGCTCCACTACATCCCTCAGCGTTGCGGCGCCGTATGTCTCGGGCTCGCGCTCGCCGAGCAGGTTCAGGTTGGGGCCGTTGAGGATCAGAACCGGCGTGCTCATCTTGGGGGTGTCCTTCGGATTGCCTTACCCTGACTAGCAAAGCCCGCGGCGCTTGAACATGCCGCGTGCGCCGAAAGCCCTTTACGGCGGCCTTGCGGCCACGCCATGCTGCGGACAGGTGACATCCGCGAGCAGCAATGGTGCGATTTCCGACAAATCCCGGGCGAGACAGCTATGACGTCGTGATCGTCGGTGGGGCGATCATGGGATCGGCACTGGCCTGGAACCTGGCCGTGTCCCCGCACTTCAACGGGTCCGTCCTGGTGGTCGAGCGGGATCCGCGCTACGCGGACTGCTCCACGGCGCACACGAACTCCTGTATCCGCCAGCAGTTCGGAAACGCGCTCAACATCCGCCTGTCGCAGTACACGGCCGAGGTCCTGCGCGATTTCCCGGCCTACATGGGCGATGACGCGCGCGTTCCCCACCAACAGATCCAGTCCTTCGGGTATCTCTACCTTGCCGGGGATGAGGCCGGGGCGGCGCGCCTGCGACATGCCCACGCCGTGCAGCTTGACTGCGGGGTGCCTGCCCGCCTGATGACGCCCGAGGAAATCGCTGCGTGCTATCCTTTCTACGCGTTGGATGACGTGGTTCTGGGCAGCCACAACACCCGCGACGAAGGCTACTGGGATGGCGGCAGCGTCTTCGAATGGTTCCGGCGCAAGGCCCGCGAAAAGGGCGTCGAGTATGTCGCAGGTGAGGTCACCGGGCTGGATCTGAACCTGGCCGGAACGGTGGTCGAGGCAGTGCGTTTGGCGGGGGGAGAACACATCGGTTGTGGCACGGTCGTCAATGCCGCCGGGCCGCGCGCGGCGCGGGTTGCCGCCATGGCGGGACGCGAGATCCCGGTGGAACCACGCAAACGCTTTTCGTGGGTATTCAAGGCAGAGCGGCCCCTGTCCGCGACCCTGCCGCTGACCATCGATCCCTCGGGCGTGCATGTCCGGCAGGACGGCCCCGACACCTACCTGGCCGGCGGCCACACTGTAGACGACCCGCCTGTGGACGCCGACGATTTCGCGATGGACGCAGATTTCTGGATGGATGTCGTCTGGCCTGCGCTGGCCGCGCGCATCCCGGCCTTCGAGGCGATCCGGGTGGTCAATGAATGGACCGGACACTACGCTTTCAACGTCTTCGACAGGAACGCGATCCTCGGGCCGGACCCGGAGGTGGGTAATATCCTCTATATGAACGGGTTTTCCGGCCACGGGTTGCAACAGGCCCCCGCAATGGGCCGTGGGCTGGCCGAATGGATAGCGCTCGGCGGCTATCGCACGCTGGACCTGCGCCCCTTCCACATCGACCGTATCCTGCGGGGCGAGCGGTTTGATGAAAGCGCGGTGATCTAGCGCCGATCCGCTCAGACCATGCGGATGACCGCCTTGTCGATCGCCAGCATGTAGCCCTTGCGTGCCACGTTCTTGACCAGCAGTTCGCTTATCATCTGGTTGCCAAGCGAGTCGCGCAGGCGCTTGATGCGGGTGGCGCCCGCTGCCTCGTCGCACTGCTCGGCGCTGCGCCCCGAGATCACCGCTTCGATCTCGGCGCCCGATAGCACCTCGTCATCCATGCGCGCCTCGGCCAGCACCGCCAGCGTCTCGATCGCGGCGTCGGTCAGCTTGAACTCGAAATTGTTCAGCAACACGGTTTTCTGGTCTCGGGCGATCATCAGGGTGTTCACCTCGATGCCTTGACGTTCAATCAGGCTCATCCGCCTGTTGAGCGCCACCAGCATCACCAGGAAGGCCACGGCGGCGATCAGCAGCGCGGTGGCGAATACCAGCAGGACGAAGATAACGAAGCGGTAGCTGTCCAGTGTTTCCGAGAATGCCGTGCCCGACTGGGCGAGGATTTCAAGCAACTTGACCTCGGCCTGGCCGGTCAGCGTGTCGTTCTCGACGAAAAGCCGCTCGACCCGCGCGTTGAAGGCGTTGGCGTCGGGCAGGTTGAGAAACAGGATGGCGGCCGCCATCGCGAGGATGGCAACGATCGCGATGATGCCCGCCAGCACAACCCGGTTGCCCCATTGACGGGCCTCAATAGCGGAGGAAGTAGTCTCCCGCACTGTCTCGCCTTTCCTCAAGCCCGGCATCCTCGAAGACGCCAAGGATATTCAATAACTGCCAGTCGTCGGCTGCAAGACGCGGCAAGAGCTCGTTTGCCGCATTCTCGGTGGTGCAGGCGCCGCGAAGTTCGGCGACGCCGTAGTGCAGGCGCAGTGGGTCGTCGCGCTTGGCCTTGTAGTCGGCATAACAGGCCGCCCCGGCGGGGCTGGCGGCCAAGAGGCCGACAAGCAATAAAGAAAGACCATGTTTCATGCGCAATCACTGCCTGTTCGGGGTGATGTTATGCAATATCGTGCCGCTTGTCTCGCCCCGTCATTCGATAGCGGCCTCGCGATATTGAGCGACCGGGCCGGCGGGAACCAGTCTCGGGTCATCACGTTTGGCCCGCGTCGGGCCAATGCCCCTTCGACCGAAAGGACTGACCCATGATGAAGACCCTGACCGCCGCCCTTGTGGCCTTGAGCCTTGGCCTGGGCACTGTCTCTGCCAGCCCCGCGCATGCCGAGATTTCCGAAAAGGAGGCCGTGATCGGTCTGCTCGGCTTGTTGCTCCTCGGTGCGGCGATCACGCAGAACAGCACCGATGGCGACACCGCCCGCCCGGAAAGGCGTGACCCAAGCTGGCGGGTTCTGCCCGCCAGGTGCCTGACCCGCATCAACACCCGGCACGGACAGGTCCGGATGTTCGCCAAGCGCTGCATGAACCGCAACTACGACCACGTGAACCGTCTGCCGGAGCGTTGTGAAATCTCGGTGCGGGGGGCGCGTCACATGCGCCAGGGATACGCACCGCGCTGCCTGCACCACGCGGGGTTCCGGATCCAGCGGATACATGACTGAGGGGCGCCGCCCTTGCCTTTCGCGTCGGGACCTGCTTGGTCCCGACGCATGAGTGATGCCCCCGATGACAGTTTCGAGGACGCCGCCCGGCAGGGTGGCGCGCGCCGCGTTTGCGGTGTGGATGAGGTCGGGCGCGGCCCCTTGGCCGGGCCGGTCACGGCCGCAGCCGTAATACTGGACCCGGATCGCATTCCTCCCGGTTTGCAGGACAGCAAGAAATTGACCGCCAAGCGGCGCGCCGCGCTTGCCGCGGACATCCACGCCGTTGCCGAAGTCAGCATCGCACATTCCAGCGTCGAGGAGATCGACAGTCTCAATATACTGCGCGCGGCACACCTTGCGATGGGCCGCGCGGTGGCGGGCCTGCAAGGTGTCGATCATGCGCTGATCGACGGCAACTGCATCCCCGACGGTCTGCCCTGCGCGGCGCAATCCGTGATCAAGGGCGACGCCCGGTCTCTGTCGATCGCGGCAGCTTCAATCGTGGCGAAAGTGTGTCGCGACGCACTCATGGTGGATTTGGCGCAACAGCACCCGGGCTACAGGTGGGACAGCAACGCCGGTTATGGCTCCAGGGCGCATCTGCAAGCGCTCCAAGATATCGGTGTGAGCCCACATCATAGGCGATCCTTCAAGCCGGTGCACAATATGTTGTATCAAGAAAAAGTATAAGCCCTTGATTCAAAATTACTTTTGACAGCGAATCGCCTCTGACTCATTGTTGGTGCCAAGAACGAGCGGACAATCCGCCGGGACAGAGGCAGAAAATGATGAACAAGACCCCTGATGCGAGTGCCCCGGCGCTCCCTTTGAATGCGATTCTCGATGGAGATTGCATCGAGGTGATGAACAGCCTGCCCGAGGCGTCGGTCGACCTGATCTTCGCAGACCCGCCCTACAATCTTCAATTGCGCGGCGAGTTGCACCGCCCTGACAATTCGCGCGTCGATGCGGTGGACGACGACTGGGACCGTTTCGAGAGCTTCAAGGTCTATGACGATTTCACCCGCGCTTGGCTGAAAGCAGCGCGCCGCCTGCTGAAACCCGACGGCGCGATCTGGGTGATCGGCAGTTATCACAACGTTTTCCGGATGGGCGCCGAATTGCAGAACCAGGGATTCTGGATCCTCAATGACGTAGTCTGGCGCAAGTCCAACCCGATGCCCAATTTCCGCGGCAAGCGGCTTACGAATGCCCACGAGACACTGATCTGGGCCAGCAAGTCGGACAAGTCGCGCTACACCTTCAACTACGAGGCGCTCAAGGCGCTGAACGAAGGCACGCAGATGCGCTCGGACTGGGTGCTGCCACTGTGCACCGGGCACGAGAGGCTCAAGGACGAGGCGGGCGACAAGGCCCACCCGACGCAGAAACCCCAAAGCCTGCTGCACCGGGTGCTGGTGGGGACCACCAATCCGGGCGACGTGGTGCTTGACCCCTTCTTCGGAACTGGAACCACCGGTGCCGTCGCCAAGATGCTGGGTCGCGACTACATCGGGATCGAACGCGATTCCGGCTACCGTTCTGCTGCCACGCGACGGTTGGCCGATATTCGCAAGTTCGACCGCGATGCGCTGCAGGTCAGTACGCCCAAACGGGCCGAACCGCGCGTGCCGTTCGGCCAGCTGGTCGAGCGCGGGATGCTGCGCCCGGGCGAGGAACTCTGGAGCATGAACGGACGCCACAAGGTCAAGGTGCGCGCCGACGGCACCCTAATCGGCGAGGACGTCAAGGGCTCGATCCACCAGGTGGGCGCCCACCTGGAGGGGGCCCCCAGTTGCAATGGCTGGACATATTGGCACTTCCGCAAGGACGGCAAGAAGGTGCCCATCGACCTGCTTCGCCAGCAGATCCGGTCCGAGATGCGGGCGGGCTAGTTCCCCAATGTGATCGCCTGTGCCCGTGGTCAGGACCACGGGCACACCTTCCCCGCCGTCCTCAGGGGTCGTCGGGGGTTTTTGCGTTTCTTGCCTCCGGATGCGACCGGTCGGATATGACTTGTGCGACTCCGTTTCCCACTTGCCTTTCGGTTTCTGACTTGTGGGATGGGACCTCTCCCATTAAATCCCGCTTAGAGATCGGAGATGTGCCATGACCCAGATGAAGTTCGAAACGAAAGCCTCTGCCGCCATCCTTGCCATGACGGTTCTGGCAACACCGGCAGCCGCGGAAGACGAAATCGGTTTCTACCTTGGCCTTCAGGAATCTCCGCACAGCACCGTGACGGGCAACGATCCCGGTGGATTGGGCGATGTGGATTTCACCGCCGGCTGGGAGGGCCGCTCGTTCGAGGCCCCGGTCTACTACGGCTTCCGCTGGACGCGGTGGCGCAGCGAGACGTTCGGCTGGGGGGTCGAGTTCACCCACTCGAAGGTCTATGCGGATGACGAAACGCTTGACGAGTCCGGCTTCGAGCGGCTGGAACTCACCGATGGCGTGAACATCCTGACTGTCAATGCCATGCGGCGCTGGCCTGGTCAGTGGGGAGATTTGACGCCCTACGTCGGCGGTGGCGTCGGGGTCGCGATTCCGCACGTCGACGTCGAGAGTGGCGGCGGCAAGTCCTTTGAATACCAGGTAACCGGGCCAGCGGCCCGTTGGACAGCCGGCGCGAGCTACCCCCTGAGTGACACCGTGTCGATCTTCGCAGACTACCAGGGCACATACTCCATGCACACCATGGATCTTGGCTCGGGCGGCACACTTGAAACCAACCTTGTCACCAATGCGGTCAACCTAGGTGTCAGCCTGTCCTTCTGATTGATCCGGTGGAGCGCCCGGCCATGCCGACGTTAACAGGCGCCCCCGGTCATCCCGACCCAGTATACGAGTGAGGCGCAGGCAGATGGCGAGAATTCTTCTGACCGGCGGGGCGGGATACATCGGCTCTCATACCTATCTGGGGCTCGTCGAGGCAGGCCACGAGGTCGTAATTCTCGACAATTTCACGAACGCGCGGGACGATGTGCCCGAGCGTCTGGAACGGATCTCGGGCCGCCCCGCGACGGTCTATCGCGGCGACGTTCTGGACCGCGCGCTTCTCGACCGGATATTTGCCGATCAGGCGATCGACGGGGTGGTTCACTTCGCCGCGCTCAAGGCCGTGGGCGAGAGCGTGCAAAAGCCGCTGGACTACATCCACACCAACGTGGGCGGGCTTCTGACCCTGCTGGCCGCGATGGAGGCTGCGGGCGTGCGGTGCATCGTCTTTTCGTCCTCGGCCACCGTCTACGGCGATACGGATATCCAGCGCATTCCCGAGGACCACCCCCGAAGCCATACTTCGCCCTATGGCTATACCAAGATCACCGGCGAGACCGCGCTGGAACAGGTGGCGGCGGCTGATGCACGCTGGGCGGTGGGGATCCTGCGGTATTTCAACCCGGTGGGGGCGCATCGTTCGGCCCTGATCGGCGAGGACCCGGGCGACATTCCCAACAACCTGATGCCCTATATCGCCAAGGTCGCCACCGGCGAGTTGCGCAGGATCAATGTCTTCGGCGATGACTACAATACTCCCGACGGCACGGGCGTGCGCGACTACATCCATGTCGAGGACCTGGCCCATGGGCACGTGCTGTCGTTGAATGCCTTGATGGAGACGGGCGAAAGCCACGCGGTGAACCTGGGCACCGGCATCGGGTCCTCGGTGCTGGACGTGATCCGAGCCTATTCCGCGGCCTGTGGCCGCGATCTTCCATACCGGATCGTGGCACGGCGGCAGGGCGATGTGTCCTCGGTGACGGCCCTGCCCGACAAGGCGCGCGCCGTTTTGGGGTTCGAGGCCCAGAAGACGCTGGACGACATGTGCCGTTCAAGCTGGGCCTGGGTCAGCGGCCAAATCGCCAATCGTTAACTCGCCCCGCGTGGCATCGGCGTGGTGGCCTGGATATAGGGGCTCCAGTCCTCGATCTCGGGATAGTATTGTCGGCGCCAAGCCTTGACCCGGGGGTTCATGATCCGGCGCCACAGCGGCGGGATCAGCGCGGCGAGGGTCATGATCGGGTAGCCGTAGGGCAGTTGCGGCGCCGTGTCCTCGTCGTAGGTCTGGAGCAGCGGAAACCGCCGGTCGGGCTTGTAGTGGTGGTCGGAGTGGCGTTGCAGGTTGATCAGCAGCCAGTTCGACGCCTTGTGCGCCGCGTTCCAGCTGTGGCGCGGCTGGACATGGTCGTATTTGCCATCCCCGAGGTATTTGCGCGTCAGCCCATAGTGTTCCACGTAGTTGACCAGCTCAAGCTGGAAAACTGCCCAGAAGGCCTGGGTCAGGAACAGGAACAGACCCCAGGGTCCTCCGATGACCGACGCCAGCGCCAGAAAGCCCAGTTGCAGCGCGGCGTAGCGCCACAACGGGTTGGACAGATGGTGCCAGGGTAGCCCCTTGCGCGCCAGCATCGCCTTTTCGGCGCGAAAGGCCGAGGGCGGGCATTGGCGCAGCACGCGCGGGAAATACCGGTGGAAACCCTCGTTGTAGCGGGCCGTGACCGGGTCGCGCGGTGTGCCGACATGGCGGTGATGCACCAGCAGATGTTCCGAGCGGAAATGCGAATAGAGCACCATGGCCAGCAGCATGTCGCCCAGCCAGCGTTCCAGCTTGGGTTTCTGGTGCAGCAACTCGTGGGCGTAGTTGATGCCGATGGTCCCCGACGCGATGCCTAGCGCGGCAAAGAGCAGCCATTCCTCGGCCGGGTGCAAGTGGCCGGAGCGGCTGACATAGAACAGGATGCCGAAGATCGTGACGACCTGGATCGGTGTCCAGATCAGTGTGATCGCGCGATACCAGAACAGCTCGGCCGTCACCGTCTCGGGATCGGCGTTCTCGGTATAGCGGCCCAGCACGGCGTCGAGCACCGTGAACAGGTGCCAGGTCGCCAGCGGCAGCAGCGCGATGTACCAGCCGCCCTTGATGGCGGCCAGCCAGGCCAGCGGTACCAGAATGAGCGAAGCCCAGAAGGGTAGGGCGCGGCCGATCCGGGTCAGTTCGGCATTGGGGATGTGGTCTGTCGTGGCCATCGAAACCTGCCTGGGCTTGTCGAGTGAAGCTTATTGTAATCGGCCGCGTTCTCAAAGGTCCCGCAACGTCGCGGCGGCAAGGTCATGGGCCTTGCGCATGACCGTGGGCAGATCGGCGCGCCGAAACGCCTCGTTCGGGTGGAATCTGCCCCGATTCGGCTCTGCTTCGAAGGGAACCCTGGCCACATGCACCGCCAACCGCAGGTGGAAATGGGTAAAGGTGTGGCGAGCCTCGGCCTCCAACGGGTGCCAGTCCGCCTCTATCGGCGGGGCAGGGGCGGGATCATCACCCCAGTGCGAAGTGGGCCAGCTTAGCATCCCGCCCAGCAACCCCTTGTCGGGCCGGGTTTCCAGCAGCCATGCGCCATCCGTGCGCCGTGCGATATAGGCGATGCCCTGTCGCGTGGGCTTGGGTTTTTTGGGCAGCTTGCGAGGCAGATCGGCGGCGTGGCCCGCAAGACGGGCCGCGCAGAGCTCGCGCAGGGGGCAAATTCCGCAGGCGGGGGATTTCGGCGTGCAGATCGTCGCGCCAAGGTCCATCACCGCCTGGGCATAATCACCGGGCCGATCGCTTGGCGTATGGCGCTCGGCCAGGGCGGTCAGTGCGGGCTTAGCGGTCGGCAAGGGGGTCTCTACGTCGTGCAGGCGCGCCATGACACGCTCAACGTTGCCGTCCACCACCGTTGCCGCCTCGTCAAAGGCGATAGCGGCAATGGCGCTGGCGGTATAGGGGCCGATCCCCGGCAGCGTCAGCAACTCGGCGCGGGCCGCGGGGAAGTGGCCGCCGTGGTCCGCGACGACCTGCCGCGCGCATTTCAGCAGGTTGCGGGCGCGCGCATAATACCCTAGCCCGGCCCATGCGGCCATGACCTCGGCGTCCTCCGTCGCGGACAGGTCGGTTACGGTTGGCCAGCGCGTTGTGAACTCATGAAAATAGGATCGCACCGCGGCAACCGTGGTCTGTTGCAGCATGATCTCGGATAACCAGACGCGGTAGGGGTCGGGCCGGACGCCGGCGGCGCGGTCCGCCGGGCCGACCCGCCAAGGCAGTGCGCGGGCGTGGTGATCATACCAGGCCAGCAGGTGTCGAGATATCGCCGCGTCACGCATTCTTTATGTCGTCCTTTCCGGCTGGCTCTGGCGTCTGCCGCTCATGTGCTTAGAGTAGGGCGCAGCCATGACACAACCACGCAAGCCCTTCGGAAACACCGGCACGACACGCGGCTTTTCCCGTGCCGCGACGTTGATGCAGCCACGAATCCGCACCGCCTCGGAATCGCGGGGCTTTGCCGTTTCGCGGCTTCTGACCCATTGGTCGGAAATCGTGGGCGAGACCACTGCGCGTGTCGCGCATCCGGTCAAGGTCAGTTATTCGCACGGCGGGATGGGCGCGACCCTGTCGCTGCTGACCAGTGGCGCGCAGGCCCCGATGCTGGAAATGCAGAAGGAACAGATTCGCGAGAAGGTGAACGCCTGCTACGGCTACAACGCCATTGCGCGCATCCATATCACCCAGACCGCGCCCACCGGTTTTGCAGAGGGGAAACTGGCTTTCGACCATGCCCCGAAAAGAACCCACAGGCCCGATCCCGCCACCGTCGAGACCGCGCAAGAGATTACCGGTGACGTCGGCGACGAGCGATTGCGGCTTGCCCTTCAGGCGCTTGGCACCAATGTGCTGGGCAAGCGAAACATCAGGAAATGAAAGAGGCCCCATGAAAAACGCATTTATCGCCGCTGTCGCTGTGGCCGCCGTTGCCGGCGGCGCCTGGTTTCTGACCCGGCCGTCCGTGCCCGCCGACCCCGTTCTGGGGGCCGCGATGGCACAGGATGCCGAGGTCGACACCAGCCAGATCACCGAGATGGTCAAGGGCGACGCGGATGCCCCCGTCGAGGTGATCGAATACGCTTCGTTCACCTGTCCGCATTGTGCCGATTTCCACCAGACGCAGTTCCCACAGATCGAGGAAAACTACGTCGACACCGGCAAGGTTCGCTTCGTCTACCGCGAGGTCTATTTCGACCGGCCGGGGCTCTGGGCCTCGATGGTGGCGCGCTGCGGCGGCGAGGACCGCTTTTTCGGAATCACCGACCTGATATACGAGCGTCAGCAGGACTGGGCCCGTCGTGAAAGCGGCGAGGAAATCGTCGCCGACCTGCGCCGCATAGGCAAGGTCGCGGGGTTGACGGACGAGAACCTGGATAGCTGTCTGAGCGACGGCGAAACCGCGCAGAACCTCTATGGCTGGTACCAGGCCAATGCCGAGGCAGACGATGTGCAGAGCACCCCTAGCTTCGTCATCCAGGGTGAGAAATACTCCAACATGTCCTATGACGATTTCGCCGCGGTGCTGGACGAAAAGCTGGCCGAGGCCGACGCGGCCGAATGACGCCTCTCGACGGGCTCAGGGTCGTGGAACTGGCCCGTATCCTTGCCGGCCCCTGGGCCGGGCAGCTATTGGCTGACCTCGGGGCCGAGGTGATCAAGATCGAGGCCCCGGCCGGCGACGACACCCGCCACTGGGGGCCGCCCTTCATCGACCGTGACGGCGACAGGGCGGCCGCCTATTTCCATGGGTGCAACCGTGGCAAGCGCTCGGTCGTTCTGGATTTCACGGTGCCCGATGACCTGGCCGCCGCCAAGCGTTTGATCGCAGGGGCTGATGTGGTGATCGAGAACTTCAAGATCGGCGGATTGGCGAAATACGGGCTGGACTATGACAGCTTGAAGGCTGTCCATCCCGGGCTGATCTATTGTTCCATCACCGGATTCGGACAGGATGGTCCTTATGCCGCGCGGGCGGGGTATGACTACATCATCCAGGGCATGTCGGGCCTGATGTCCGTCACGGGCGAGCCGGACGGCCAGCCTCAGAAGGTGGGTGTCGCCGTCACCGACATCCTGACCGGGCTTTATGCCAGCAACGCGGTTCTGGCGGCTCTGCACCAGCGAGACCGCACCGGTGAAGGGCAGCACATCGACATTGCGTTGCTCGACGTGGCCGTCGCCACCACTGCCAACCAGGCGATGAACTACCTGGCGACGGGCGCGGCCCCAGCGCGGCTGGGCAACGCGCATCCGAACATCGTGCCATACCAGGTGTTCGGTTGTGCCGACGGCTATGTGATCGTCGCCGTGGGCAATGATGGGCAGTTTCGCCGGTTCTGCACCCTGCTGGGGCTGGGCGCCTTGGCCGATGATGCGCGATTTGCGACCAACCCCGCACGGCTGGAGCATCGCGATCTTCTGGTCGATCGGTTGGCAGGGGAGATCCTCACCTGGACCAAGGCCGATCTGCTGGCCGCCTGCGAGCCCATGGGCGTGCCTGCCGGGCCGATCAATGACATGGCCGAGGTCTTTGCAGATCCACAGGTGGTGGCGCGCGGGCTGCGTATCGATCCCGAAGGCGTGCCGGGCGTGCGTGCACCGATCAGGTTTTCCGGGGCCGACCTCGCGACCGGCCGCGCTGCTCCCCGGTTTGGGCAGGATCAGGACTTGGCCGACACCTGAGCCAGCAGGCCATCCAAGGTCGACCAATCCGCCAGATCCAGCCGGACGGGCAGCGTAATGACCTTTTGCCGGAATGCGGTGGGCAAGCGCACCGCGTCCTTTTCGGTGGTGACAAGCTGGGCGCCGAGCAGTGCGGCTTCCTTTTCCAGCCGCAGCATCAGCGCGTCGCCCAGAGGCTGATGATCAGCCAGCGGCTCGCCGCGCACCACCTCCGCCCCAAGCCCGCGCAGGGTGGCGAAGAACTTCTCGGGGTGGCCGATCCCGGCAAAGGCCAGCACACGCATTCCGCGCCAGGGCATCCCCGTCGGCAAGGCGGCGAGCGCGCCCTCCAGCCGTTGGCAATGCTCAGGCAGTTCGGGGCGGAAAGCTTCCCTCTCCCTTGGCGCGCCGATTACCAGCAGGGCATCGGCGCGGGCGAGGCCGGTGTGAGCGGGTTCGCGCAGCGGCCCTGCCGGCAGGACACGGCCATTGCCGAAGCCCCTGGCCGCGTCCACGACGACGATGGACAGGTCCTTGGCCACGGCCGGGTTCTGGAACCCGTCGTCCAGCAGGATCACCCTGGCCCCGGCTGCTTCGGCGGCGCGGACCCCGGCGGCGCGATCCCGCGCGACCCAGACCGGGGCGAAGGCTGCGATCAGAAGCGGCTCGTCGCCCACGCCGGCGGCCGTGTGGAGCGTCGGGTCGACGCGAAGGGGGCCGGTCTGTGTCCCGCCATGCCCGCGGCTGACGACATGCACCGCGGCGCCGCGCTCAGCCATGTGCCGGGCAAATGCGATCACCGTGGGCGTCTTGCCGGTGCCGCCTGCATTGATATTGCCGATGCAGATCACCGGTACGCCCGCCCTGTGGGCCGGGGGTCGTGCGACACGCCTTGCGGTCAGGGCGCCGTAAAGCCAGCCAAGCGGCGCCAGAAGCCGCGCGCCCAGACCGGGGCGTTCCGGGGCCCCGTACCAGAAGCCTGGCGCGCGCATCAGGCGATCCCCCCGACAAACGCCGTGTCCTCGATCAGGGTCGTCAAATCGTGATAGGCCAAGGAGCTTTGCGTGACTTCCTCCCAACCGGCGTGAGCCATGGTGGCGGGCCGGTCCGGCCCTATCAACTCGCCCAGCGCCACCCCCAGTTCGGAGCCGCTGCGCACCTTGCGCGCGGCCCCGGCCTGCGACAGGCGCCGATACTGGTCCTGCCAGGGTTGCACGAAGGGCCCGTGCAGCACCGCCGAGCCGACCGCGGCGGCGGCAAAGGGGGCCGGGCCGTCCGGCCCCGACAGGGTGCCCCCCATGAAGCAGACCGGCGCCAGACGATACCACAGGCCGGCCTCGCCCGGGCAGTCCGCGACCAGCGCCTGGATTTCTTCGTCGGGGGGCTCCTCGGCCGAGCGCAGGGCCGTGCGGAGCCCCGAACGGGCCAAGCGGCGTGCAAGGTCTGGCCCGTCCACGGTCGCCCGGGGCGAAACGATGGTTAGCAGCCGGTGACTGCGTCGGCTTGCTGACTTGTGAGCGGCGGCGATCTGGGCGACCTCGCCAGGGACGATGGCACTGGGAAACCAGGCGGGGCGACTGCCCACGACCTCGGCCATGACCGTCAATTCGTTGGGGTCGTGACCGGGGGGGTCGGCGTCTTCTTTCAGGGGGCCGGTCACGGTGATCCGGTCGGCGGGAACCCCCAGCTTCTGAAGGCGGTTTCCGGTGGCGCCGTCGACACCCAGAATGCGTCCGAACCCGGCAAGTGGCTGGCGCAGCTTGCGCGCGCCCAGGCCCAGACCTCGCGGTGCGAGCTGGTGCAGGGCGATATTGACCAGGATCATGGGAAGGCCGCGCCGACCCAGCGCCGTCATCAGGGCCGGGCGAAGACCGCCGAACCAGACCAGCACGCAGGGTGCGTGCCGGTCCAGCAGGGCGCGCCCGGCCGGACCACTGTCGGCGGGGGACTCGACCAGGTCTGCTGGCGGGCATCCATGTGCGGCGACTTGTCCCAGCTCATCGCGAGGGGCGCTCAGAAGCAAGCGCACCTCGGTCTCTGCCCGGTGAAGGTGCCGCGCAAGCGCGATGGCCGCGGCCAGGTTCCCGGCATCGTCGCTACAGATCCAGACAAGCGGCGGCTTGGGTTCCGTCATCCTAGAAGCGTCTGGCCGGGGCGCGGCTCAGCCCAGTTCCTCGGTCGGCGAGGCTTCTGTGTCCTCTTCGCGGAGGCGATGAAGGTGGGCGATGAAATAGCGCATGTGTGCGTTGTCCACGGTGCGCTGGGCCTCGGCCTTCCAGGCGTCAAAGGCCTGTTCATAGTCGGGGTAGATCCCCACAAGGTGAATGTCATCGACGTTCTTGAAGGTGTTCTTGGTCGGATCGACGAGTTCGCCGCCGAATACCAGGTGAAGGCGCTGTGCCATGTCCCTGCTCCTGCATTTTCTGCGCTGCTACAAAGCCTAGGCGCTCAGCCGGGCAGGGTAAAGTGACCGGGCCGGGAAAGGTCGCGGCGCAGCTCGCCCATCAGCGTGCCGTGCAGTGTGCCGCCAGCCACCATGCCCGCGATCTGGCGTTGGGGCGTGTTGAAAAGCGGGACGTCCCCGTTGCCGTCGGTGGCACGGCCGCCCGCCTCGGTCACGATGAGGCTGCCCGCGGCCACGTCCCATTCCCAGGTCGGGCGTAGGGTCAGCATTGCGTCGAAGCGCCCTTCGGCCACGAGACATAGCCGATAGGCCAGCGATGTCCGAAAGCTTCGCCGGAAGCCGGGCACTGGTCCGCGCCAGAAGCCGGGCGCCAAGTTGGACTTTGTTGTCAGGACCTCGGCCTGGGTCGCGTCAGTCGTGCCGGTAACCTCGACCGGCGCGCCGTTCAGCGTTGCGCCGCCGCCACGGGCCGCGCTGTATGTCTGCCCGCGCGCGGGCAGATGGACGACAGCCGCGGAAACGGCCCCTCTCTCGGCCACGGCCAACGACAGCGCCCAGTCCTTGCTGTGGTCGATGAAGGCCCGGGTGCCGTCGATGGGGTCGACGATGAACACGTGATCGGCGCCCAGGCGGTCGGCGTCATCCTCGGTTTCCTCCGACAGCCAGCCGTTGCCTGGCCGCGCGGTCAGCAGTTTGTCACGCAGGTAGCGGTCAACGGCGAGGTCGGCCTCGGTGACGGGGCCAGCGGCCTCGTCCTTTTCCCAGACCTGTGGATCGGCCTTGAAGTGGCGCATGGCGATTTCGCCAGCCTCGTGCGCAGCCTGTTCCAGAAGGGTGAGATCGTTAATCACCGGCAAGGGTCAACCCCTCGACTAGCAATGAAGGCACGACGCGGCTCAGGTGTGGTTGGGCGTCATTGGCCGGTACCATCCGGCGCAGCATCTCGCGAAGGTTGCCCGCGATCGTGCATTCGTTCACCGGGTAGGCGATTTCGCCGTCCTCGACCCAGAAGCCCGAGGCGCCGCGGGAATAGTCGCCGGTGTTTGGGTTGATGGTCGAGCCGATCATCGAGGTCACGAGAAGCCCCGTACCCATGTCGGACAGCAATTCGGCGCGGCTGCGCACGCCTTGGGTCAGTGCCAGGTGAGTGACCCCGGGCGAGGGCGGGGCCGAGACGCCCCTCATGGCGTTGCCGGTGCTGTCCATGTTCAGCTTGCGCGCGGTGGCCAGGTCCAGGGTCCAGCCGGTCAAACGGCCGTCGTTCACGATGGTCCGGCGGTTTGTCGGCAGGCCCTCGGCATCGAACAGCCGCGAGCCCTGCACGCGGGCGCGGTGCGGGTCCTCGACCAGCGACAGCCCGGAGGGCAAAATCTGCTGGCCGATGCCGTCGAGAAGCCAGGATGACCCGCGCGCGATGGCGCTGCCGTTGATCGCCTGCACAAGATGGCCGATCAGGCTGCCGGCGATGCGTTCGTCGAAAACCACCGGGTAACTGCCCGTCGCCGGTCTGCGCGCGCCGTGCCGGGAGACGGCACGTTCGGCTGCGCGCCGACCGATTTCGGCCGGGTCGCGCATGTCGGACAGATGGGTACGGCTGTCGTAGTCGTAATCGCGTTCCATCCCGGTCCCGGTACCGCTGATTGCCACGCAGGAAATGGAGATACCCGTTCCGTCGTAGCCGGCCGAGAAACCGGTGCTGGTGGCCAGGTGGACCCGCCTGTTGCCATGAGTGGCGCTGGCAGACTGCACCTGCGTCACGCCCTCGACCGCCAACGCCGCGGCCTCGGCCTCCTCGGCCCAGCCTTGCAACATCGCCGGGTCCGGTTCGGGCGCAGTGTCCACCAGGTCGAGCGAATTTGCGTCAAGATCGGTGGCCAGCTGATCCTTTGCAGCCAGCCCGGCATGGGGGTCCTCCGGCGCGATCCGGGCCATGGCGATGGCGCGTTCGGCCATTTCCGCGATCGTGGCATCCTTTGTGTCGGACGCCGAGACATTGGCCTGCCGATGGCCCAGGAAGACCCGCAGGCCCATGTCGGTGCTTTCCGCGCGCTCTGCCTGTTCAAGCGCCCCGGAGCGAACGTCTATCGAGGACGAGGCGCCGCTGACCACGATGGCATCGGCGCTGTCGGCCCCGGCGGCCTTGGCCGCGCGCAGCAGGGTCTCGGTAAGCTCGGAGGGGGGGCGTGACATGGTCATCCTCGGGGTTTCCCTTCGGTTTGCAGAGAGGTAGCCCGCCCGGCACCGCACCGCAAGTACGACCCCGCGGCGGGGCGCATCCGTGCAACGGGGCGCCCGGCATAACGGACGCCCCGCAATGTTGTCGTCCGTTGGAGTTACCGGATGCGCTGACCGTTGGCCAGGATATGACCCTGCTCGTTGATCTCGATGGTCGAGGTGAGTTCGTCATCGCCCACGGGCGTGGCGAACATGCCCAACATCATGCGCGGGGCCGCGGCCTGTTGCTGCGGGATCAGGCCCATCTGGATCAGATTGTCGATCAGTCCGTTCACCCCGACCAGCCTGAAATCGGCCTGGCCTTCGGGACGGGGTATGCCCGGGATCGTCTGAAGGTCGCTGTTGTCGAAGGTGAAGCCGCCGTCGCCCGTGACCTCGGCC
Source organism: Salibaculum sp. (assembly GCF_035270045.1). Taxonomy (NCBI): domain Bacteria; kingdom Pseudomonadati; phylum Pseudomonadota; class Alphaproteobacteria; order Rhodobacterales; family Roseobacteraceae; genus Salibaculum; species Salibaculum sp. The sequence goes on along the minus strand of NZ_DATFIP010000056.1, from coordinate 14,393 downwards.
CCCGCCACGCGCAGGATCAACTCATTGAGGTCCACCTCGTGAAGTTCGGCGGGCATGTCGGACATGGCGGCCTGCCGGGCCTGCTCCGGGTCCATGAAGTCGAACAGCGGCGTGGCCTGCCCGGTCAGGTTCAGGGCCAAGGTGGCGGGATCGCGTGGCAGCGCCTCGCCGGGGTCGAAGATGTTCCACAGCCCATTGCCGACCGTCAGATCCCGCAGCTCCATGCCCAGTTCGAAGTCCTGCGGTTCGAGCGATTGGCTGAGCGGGACATCGAGGGTGAAGCCGAATGTCGACAGCGCCGCCTCGACAGGGAAGGGCAATTCGTTGGGAACAGACACGTTGATGTCCAGCCCTTGTGTCTGCGACCGGTAGGTCATGCCGTCGTAACCGGCGGCAACTGTCAGCCCTGTGCTGTCGGTTGCGACGTTGCCGGACATGGACTCGCCTTCCTCGTCGATCTCGAACTCGTAGGTGGACGTTCCGATGGAATAGCCGCCCTCGAAAGCGAAGCCCTCGGCGAACATGGTCTCGGGGGCGTCCGTGTCCATCGCCTCTGGCATGGCGATCTCGGCATTCAGCCCGAGATTGGCCATCTGCGCAGCCACCAGGATCACGCCCGGGCCGCCACGCTCGCGCAGGTCCACGTCGATCTCGGCGCTGCCAACGTCGAGGGTGTAGTCCATCACTGTCAGGTCGTCGCCGGTCGCAACCGTATAGTCGCCCCTCACGTCGTTCATGGCGATCATACCGGCATTCAGGATGCCCTCTTCCTCGAATTCCGGCCCGAGGCTGTCAAGGGTGATCGCGTAGCGGTCGGCGCTGAGGTCATAGGCCAGGGCCCCGGGCGTGCCGGAGGCGATGATCTCCAGTCCCTCGTTGCTGATGGTGACCTGAACGGGGTTGCCATCGACCTCGAGCGTCATGGGATAGCTTTCGGGCATCCCGACCCGGACGGTCCCGTCACCCAGTTCGGTGAAGGTCAGCGGGCCCATCTCGGCCTCGACGTTCATCTCCTCGTCGGAAATTTCCATTGTCAGCGAGTCGACGGTAAGCGTATCGCCGGACATGGTTTCGGAGCCGATGCTGACGCCTTCGCCGTAGGCGTCAATCTGGGTCTTCCAATTGTCCCAGACTTGCTGGGCGGTGACATCGGCGCTTGCGGCGGAGCCGCACAGGAGGGCGGCCCCAAGACCGCCCATGCGCAGGACAAACGGTTTCGTCATATCGTGGGTGCTCCTATCAAAAATCTATGCGCGAGCTTTCCAAGCCCTGTCGCCGGGGTCAAGGTGGAGATATCATTCGCTCGCGCAGGGCATCGAACAGATGGGGAATCAATGGCTCAGGCAGGTGACAGGGCAATGAATGAGAGGGTGGTGCTGATCACCGGGGCCAGTCGAGGGATCGGGGCCGAGGCGGCGCGCGCCTTTGCAGCGGCCGGAGCGCGGGTCGCGCTGCTGGCCCGAACCGAGGAGCGTATCGCGGAACTGGCCGGTGAGATTGGCGCGGCGGCGGTCGCCATTCCCTGCGATGTCAGCCGCTACTGGGAAATGCAGGCGGCGGTGGATGCGACCATTGCCGCCTTTGGCCGGATCGACGTGCTGATTGGCAATGCCGGGGTGATCGAACCGATTTCGCACCTGGCCGAGGCCGATCCCGGGGATTGGGGCAAGGTGATCGACATCAACCTGAAGGGCGTTTTCAACGGTATGCGCGCGGTGCTGCCGGGGATGCTGGAACAGGGCGGCGGCACGATCCTGACGATCTCGTCGGGGGCGGCGCATGGCCCGGTCGAGGGCTGGTCGCACTACTGCGCCTCCAAGGCGGGGGCCTATATGCTGACCCGTTCGGCGGATCTGGAATACCGTGATCGGGGCATCCGTGCGCTCGGCCTGTCGCCGGGAACCGTTGCTACGCAGATGCAGAAGGACATCAAGGCATCGGGCATCAACCCCGTCAGTCAGTTGGACTGGTCCGACCATATCCCGCCGGACTGGCCGGCCCGGGCGCTGGTCTGGATGTGCGGGGCCGAGGCCGATGCCTGGCTGGGTCAGGACGTTTCCCTGCGCGACCCGGAAGTGCGCCAAAAGGTGGGCCTGTCGTGATCAGGGTGGAAAGCGAGGGCGATGTCCTGACCCTGACGCTGAACCGTCCCGAAAAGGCCAATGCGCTGACCGAGACGATGTTGACAGAGTTGTCCGGTGCCGTGGGCGAGGCGCGCGAAAGGGTGCTTGTCCTGACCGGCGCTGGCAATATCTTCAGCGCCGGAGCCGACCTTGACGAGGTCGAGGGCGGAACGCTTGCGCATTCGCCGCAGTGGGAACGGCTGTCCTGGGCGGTGGCGGAGTTTCGCGGACTCTCCATCGCCGCGCTCAACGGCACGGTGGCCGGAGGTGCCATGGGCATGGTGCTGGCCTGTGATCTGCGGCTCTGCGTGCCTGGGGCGAAATTCTTCTACCCGGTTATGAAGCTGGGTCACTTGCCGCAGCCTACGGATCCGCGCCGCCTGTCCGCGCTCGTCGGCCCGGCCCGCGCGAAGTTGATCCTGATGGGCGGGCAGAAGATTGTCAGCGACGATGCCTTTGCCTTCGGACTCTTGGACCGGGTTTGCGATGCGCCTGTCGAAGAGGCCCGCGCCATTGCCGCCGATGTGCTGGCCGCCAGGGCCGACCACGTCACGGCGATCAAGGGAATGATCTGCTAGGGCGTTCCGGGTGGAAATCTGTCGGGCGCACCCTTTGCCCGATGCGGGCGCCGCCCGCCCTTTCTGCGGGAATTTAACCCGACCGGGCGCTCGCGTGCCCAGACGATGAAACTCGCCAGCCGGGGGTGGGCACGCAGCGCCTCGGGCGTTTGGTGCGCGCGTGCCGGATCGGGTTCTGTCAGGGTCGCGTGTTTTTTGGTGTCACATGTGTGATGCAGCAGCACCGCCGGACCGCCCTTGCCGCTTTTCAGCCGGGGCACGAGATGGTGCAGGCTTTGCGGCACCTCCGGTGGAAGGGGCCGACCGCAAAGTGCGCACATGGGCGTTTCTCTGGTCATGAAGCTAGTGTAAGAGCGACCCGGGATGCGCCAAGGGTTCAAGAGGGCAGGACATGTTCGAGTCGATCTGGAACGAATACGGCCCGATGCTCATGGACTGGGGGCAACAGGGTCGGGACTGGCTGCTCAGCCCGGCCTTCTGGTCGCAACTGGCACTGCTGGTCCTGGCCTGGCTGGCGGCGTTGGCCTTCATGCGCAAGGCTGGCCCGCAGATCGAGCGGCTGCTGACCCCGCCCGAGGCCGCCGAGACGATCTTTGCCAGGACCCGGCGCTTCATGCTGCTGTTCCTGCCGCTGGTGCTGCCGCTTCTGGCCTTCGGCCTGACGGCTGCGGGCGAACAGGTCACGCGGTCGCTTTTCGACTCGGGGGCGATAATCGCCCTTGGCAAACGTGTGTTCCTGTTCCTCGCAGTGCGGGCCTTTGCCCGCGACATGCTGCAGGACCCCTTCCTGAGGGCGCTGGGCCGATACGTCATGGTGCCGGTGGCGGCGCTCTACGTGGTGGGGCTCATCGAACCCGTCGTCGCCTGGCTGGACGCGGCCGTTGTTCCGCTGGGCAACCTGTCCTTTTCCGTTCTCAAGGCACTGCAATTCATCGTGGTGGCCGCGGTCATGTTCTGGTTCGGGCGCTGGTCCAATGACCAGTCCGCGGCCCTGATCCAGAAACAGCAGGACATGCGCCCGGCCACCCGGCAACTGGCCGTCAAGAGCGCCGAGATCGTGATCTTCGGTGTCGCCTTCCTGCTGGTGATGAACATCATGGGCATCCCGCTGACGTCGCTGGCGGTGCTGACCGGCGCGCTGGGCGTCGGGATCGGTTTTGGCCTGCAGAAGATCGCATCGAATTTCATTTCCGGGATCATCCTGCTGCTGGAGGGACAGGCCACCGTCGGAGATTTCGTGCAGCTGGACGGCGGCGAGGCCGGTACCATCGTCAAGATGACCGCGCGCGCGGCGATCCTGGAAACCTTCGACGGGCGCTGGATCGTCGTCCCGAACGAGGATTTCATCATCACCCGCGTCGTGAACTATTCCGACCAGGGCAGCGCCAACCGCTATGAGGCGCCCTTTTCCGTCAGCTATGACACGGACATCAACCTGGTCCCGGGCATCATCGAAAAGGCGGTGGGCGCGCTGGACTTTGTCCTGACCGAACCGGAAAAGCCCGATTGCGAGTTGCGCGGTTTCGGCGAGTCCGGCATCGATTTCGCCTGCGAATTCTGGGTCAACGGGATCGACGACGGGCGGCACAAATATACCTCCCGCGTGCTTTTCGCGATCTGGAACGCTCTGCAGGCCCACGATATCGAGATTCCCTTCCCGCAGCGCGTGGTCGAGATCAAGGGTGGCCTGCCACGGGCTGAAGTGTGAGCGATGCGTTGATCATCGGCGCCGGACCTGCGGGGTTGATGGCGGCAGAGGCGCTTGCATCGGCAGGCCATTCCGTGAGGGTGGCAGAGGCCATGCCATCGCCCGCGCGCAAGTTCCTGATGGCGGGAAAGACGGGCCTGAACCTGACCAAGCATGAACCTTTCGAAACCTTCCTGTCCGCCTATGGAGACCGGGCCAGGCCGCTGCGCCCGGTGCTGTCCGAGTTCGGCCCTACGCAGATCATGCACTGGGCCGAGGCGCTGGGACAGCCGCTCTTCACCGGCACTACCGGGCGGGTCTTTCCGAAGGCGATGAAGGCCTCGCCCCTGCTGCGGGCCTGGCTGCGACGGCTGGAGGAACAGGGCGTGACCCTGCACCGGCGCTGGCGCTGGACTGGCTGGGGCGAAGACGGAGCGGTGTGTTTCGATACCCCCGAGGGGCCGACGGTGCTCCACCCGCGCGCGACTGTTCTCGCCTGTGGCGGAGCGTCCTGGGCGCGACTGGGCTCGGACGGGGCCTGGGCCGGCTGGATGTCCGACACGGTGCCTTTCGAGCCCGCGAATGCCGCGCTGGCGATGTGCTGGACCGACCACATGGGACCCCACATGGGTTCGCCGCTGAAGGCGGTGGAATGGCGCGCGGGCGATCTGACCTCGCGCGGGGAGGCCACGATCAGCACCCGCGGGCTTGAGGGTGGCGGACTCTACAGCCTCAGCCCGGCGTTGCGCGCGGGCGCTGCCTTGACCGTGGATCTGGTGCCGGATCTTTCACCGCAGGCGCTGACCGCGCGTCTGCCCGCCAAGCCGCGGCTGGCGCATTGGCTCAGGAACACGCTGCGCCTGCCGCCGGCAAAGGTGGCGCTGTTTTTGGAAATGACCGGCGGCGCGGGTTTGCCGCGCTCGGACTGGGTGGCCCGTCTCAAGTCCCTGCCAGTGCGCAACGCCGGGCTACGGCCCTTGGACGAGGCGATTTCTACTGCCGGGGGGCTGAGGTTCGAGGCGCTGACGTCCGACCTGATGCTGCGCGAAAGCCCCGGTATCTTTGCCTGCGGCGAAATGCTGGATTGGGAGGCGCCAACCGGCGGTTATCTTTTGACCGCATGCATGGCTACCGGGCGCTGGGCCGGGCGGGCCGCTGCTCGTCAGCTCGACCTCCCGTTGTCCGGGGTCTGACATCCCCCCGGCGCGGGTCAGAAGCCGAAGATGAAATCGTCGGTCGTCAGCTCGGCAACCTGCAGACCGCCGTCGGACGAAACCAGCAGCGTCTCGTCGCCGAAGGTCAGTCGCACTGCGCCGCCTTGCTGGTCCAGGATCAACTGGTCGATGCCATGGAGCATGGGCAGCCCACCCAAGTCGATCCGGTCCAGTCCGTCCTCGAAATCCGTGATGCTGTCGGCCTGACCGTCGTTGACGAAGACGAAAACATCGGCCCCCGCGCCCCCCGTCAGGCTGTCCTGGCCCGCGCCGTCGATCAGCCGGTCGTCGTCGCCAGCGCCCGAAAGGGTGTCGTCGCCGCCCAGCCCGGCAATCAGATCCGGTCCACCGCCGCCCGACAGGGTCTCGCCCGCGGCGGTCCCCCCGAGGCTGTCGGGAAGGCCGTTCAGGTCTATGGAGAATTGGGTCACCCCGGTGTCACTGCCGCTGACGAGGATATGCGCCGTGCCGTCCAGAACGGTTGCCGCGATGTCCGAGACATTCATCAGGGTCGTGTTGAGTTGGTCCACGACAGTATCAAGAAGGAACAGCTGCCCGTCGGGCGCAAGCTCGAAGGCCGAGATGCCGTCATCGCCGCCACCGGCGACGACGAAGGACCGGTTGCCAATCCCGAAGGTTTCGACCGCTTGCACGTCCCCGAAACGGGTGTCGCGGGTATCGGTGTAGTGCTGCAGGATCTCGAGGGCACCCAGCGAATCCACCCCGAGCACACTGAGGCTGTGCGACCCCGCCGCGCCGACGATGAGCAGGGACTGCCCCCCTACGTCGGCCGCGGCCAGCGCCGTGGGGGCCGAAACCCAGAGCCCGTCGTCGGGACCCACCGCGTCCATCAGGCGCATCGCGCCGGTATGGCTGATCCAGTGACTGGTCACGCCCGCATCCGCGCCCGAGACGGACACCACGAAGGTACGGTCGGCGATGCTCAGGCTCTCCATGGCCGCGATGTCGCCTGTGTGGCTGTCCCCGGTGTCGGGCACGGATGTCGCCAGTTTAAGGTTCATGTGATCGCCGAGCGCGAAGACGTTGAAGCCGGGCTGGCCCCACTGGCTGTTGATGACGAAGACGGTGTCAAGGATCGTGACGGTGGCCGAGACCTGCACGTTGGTCAGCAAATCGGCATGGAAGCCGGGGTTGAATAAGCCATCGAACCGCCCCCCGCCGTCGAGTGCGTGCAGGGTGGTGTTATCGTCGGATCGCCCGGATGGCAGAAGGAAAAGTCGATCGCCCACGTCGACCTGATCGAGATCGCTGGTCCCCGCGGTGCCGCTGTTTGGACCGGCGCTTTCATGATCGACAAGGGTCAGGCCCGAGGGGGCGATGACATAGGACGCCAACCCGCCATCGGCGCCCGAACCGGTCAGAAGATGGGGCGTGCCGGAAATCCAGGCGATCTCGAGCGCGGCGATTCCAACCGTGTGCGGCCCCGCCGCGATCGTCGTCACGTGCACCAGCTCGGCCAAGCCGACCCCCCTCACCGAATGAACCCGGATCAGGGGTGGCGGAAACTATCGGGCCAGGTGGGCCATTATTGTGTCGCCACCGCGGCGGATGGCTTCAATTTGTCTCAAGCCCGGCCCGGCCGATGGACTCGTACCGTTCGAAGCCCGCGCGTTTTGCGTCCTTCACGGAATAGATATTGCGCAGGTCGGCCATACGGGGCGTGTTCATGTGCCGCGCGATCTTTTTGAGGTCGAGTCCGCGGAACTCGTTCCATTCGGTCAGGATCACCACGAGGTCGGCGTTGCGCGCGGCCTTGTAGGCATCTTCGACCCAGTTGACCCCGGGCAGCAGTGCCTCGCCCTCGTGCTGCCCCTGGGGGTCGGTGACGCGCACCTTGGCCCCGCCACCGACGAGCGCGGGCACGATCGACAGGCTGGGCGCATCGCGCATGTCGTCGGTATTGGGCTTGAAGGTCACCCCCAGCACCGCGATCAGCTTGCCGTTGAAGCTGCCGCCGCACATGTCCAGCAGCTTTTCGGTCATGCGGCGCTTGGTTTCCTCGTTCACCTTGATGACCGTCTCGGTGATCTGCATGGGCACGGCGTGGTCCTGGCCGATGCGGGCCAGTGCGCGCGTGTCCTTGGGAAAGCACGACCCGCCGAACCCGGGTCCCGCGTGCAGGAACTTGTTGCCGATGCGCCCGTCCAGGCCCATTCCTTTGCTGACCTGCTTGATATCAGCGCCGACCTTTTCGCAAAGTGCAGCCATCTCGTTGATGAAGGTGATCTTGGTCGCAAGAAAGGCGTTGGCCGCGTATTTGATCATCTCGGCGCTTTCGAGATCGGTGGTCACGATCGGGAAGTCGCGCAGGAAGAGCGGACGGTAGATTTCGCTCATGACATCGGCGGCGCGGTCGGTCTGGGTGCCGACGATCACCCGATCTGGGCGCATGAAATCGTCGATCGCGGCTCCTTCGCGCAGGAACTCGGGGTTCGAGGCCACGTCGAAATCCAGCGCCGGGTTGGTTTTGGCGACCACCTGCTTGACCTTGCGGTTCGTGCCCACGGGCACGGTCGACTTGGTGACGATGACCAGATAGCCGGTGGCTGTATGGGCGATCTGCTCGGCAACTGCCATGACATAGGTCAGGTCGGCATGGCCGTCGCCGCGGCGTGTGGGGGTTCCCACGGCGATGAAAGCGGCGTCGGCTCCGTCCAGCGCATCGGCAAGTTCGGTGGTGAAGGAAAGGCGCCCGGCCTCAGAGTTCTTTGCGATCAGCTCGTCCAGGCCGGGCTCGTAGATCGGGACCTCGCCGGCCATCAGGCGCGTGACCTTCTCCGCGTCCCGGTCCACGCAGACCACCTTGTGGCCGAAATCCGAGAAACACACCCCTGACACCAAGCCCACGTAGCCCGTGCCGACAACCGCGATCTTCATGACGCTGCTCCAAGTCCTTGCAGTGCCGGTCTTCGGTCAAAGACCCAGTCCTGTCAACGCGGTTGGCCATGGGGTGTGCCGGTGTTGCGTCACCATTGTTCGAGCAGCAACAGGCTGTTGCCCTCGGTCATGGTGACCGGCCCCGCCCCGGCCTCGCGCCGGGTCTGGAGCGTCACCACGTCGCCCGCTGCGATCTCGATGATGCGCGACAGGTGCAGCGAGGATTCGCCGTGGCCGCTCTGCCCGCTTATGTGCCCCGAGGCCGCGCCGCCCGGTAGTGCGGTCCCGTTGAGCGCGATGCGCAGGTTGAGGTTCGCGTGCGCCGCTGCGCTTGTGACATGCAGGCTGGCGGTGACCCGGACCCGTCCGGCCGTGATGCAGGCGATTCCGTCCCCTGAAACCGCGAAGCGGTCGCCGTCCAGAAGATCCGTCGCGCCCGCGACGGGCACATCCGTCAGAGCGGTGGTGTTCGGGTCCGTCGCGGTGTCGGTGTTGCGCAGTTGGGCCGTTCGGGGTGCGCCGCCCCCGGTCGGAAAGCTCACCTGTCCGCTGTCGCTGTCGACCACCATGGCCGTCTGGAAGGCGGATCCGTCCGGCGACACGCGAACATGCAAGTCGTCGTTCCCGGTCAGCCCGATCTCGGCCCGGCCGGAAAAGCTCTTCTGAAACAAGAGGCTGGCAGTATCGCCGGGCGTGGCCTTGTTGATGGCAAGGCGATGATCGTCCCCGGCATGGCTCAGCAGCGTTCCCGGCCCGGCCGTCGCCAGCGGGTTCTGTGCGGTTGCGCTGGTGGCGATGCCAAGCCGTTGCAAGGTTTCGGCGGCCGGTATCTCAACCGCCGACCAGGCACTACCGTCGAAGACGGCTTGCGCGGCTTCGTCCAAGATCCAGCACAGCCAGCCCTGCGCCGGGGCAATGAAATGCCACGCGCCACCCTGCATGACCGCGATGGCGCCGTCCTGGCCAGCCCAGTCGCCCGTGGCCCCCGCAGCCACGATATGGGTGTCGCCATCCTCGGCCTCGGCGGGCGCGGCCGTCAGCGTGCGCGACCGTGCCACGGGCCGGGCCAGGGTGTCGAGCCGGGCCAGCGCCTCATTGTGGGTGACGTGCTTTTGCGCCTGGGCGGGCTGGATCAGCGGCAGGCCGAGCGTGAGCGTGGTGTCAGACATTTGGAACCTGTTCGATGGGGGCTGCTTCGGTGCACGACCCTGCGCGGCAATCGCCACCAGCCCGTGAAGACGGCGCGCGTTGCGTTGGCCCGGTTGCTTGCACCGGCCGTAGAAGGGGTGGTCATGGGGGGCTCTGTTGCACAAATCGGGGTTTGAGCGGACTTCCCCTTTCCCCAGACGGACTTATCCTACGGGCTCTGTGACGGGTATGCCAAGGGCGGTGTAGCGGTTGAGCACCGCGATCCGGATCTGGAGCTCAGCGACCTGCCGGTCGAAGTCTCGCGCCATGAGGGCTTGGCCAAGGAGTTTGACGCAGTTCATCTTCGTCTCTGCACGGCTTCGGCGGTGGTAGCCGGTCAATTTTCTTCATAAAGCGCGACCGAGATATTTGTAGGCCCTCACGGCTTCGTTTCGCGCGATGGCGCCCGCCGTCGTTGGCTTCCAAAGCTGCGCATTATTGCGCGGAGGGATGACGGCTGCGGCTCCCCGGGCGGCAATCACATTGTGGCATCTGCGCGTGTCGTAGGCCCCATCAGCGGTGATGGTGGCGATCTCCTGCTCGGGTGGGATCTGTTCCAGCTGGTCAGGGAGCATCGGGGCATCGCCGACATTACTTGTGGTGACGCCAACCGCGCGGATCTCCAGTGTTTCCTCGTCCATACCGAGATGCAGCTTGCGCCATAGGCGCTTCTTTGGCCCGCCATGTTTGCGCGCGTTCCACTCTCCTTCACCATCGGCCTTGATCCCGGTGGCATCGATCAGCAGGTGGAGAGGTCCCGATCCGCCACGCTACGGGATGGCGACGTTCAGTGTCTTCTGACGGCGGCACAGGGTGCTGAAGTCCGGGACTCTCCAATCCAGCCCGGCCAGACGAAGGAGGCTTTCGACGAACCCGGTGGTTTGCCGGAGGGGCATGCCGAACAGTATCTTCATTGTGAGACACACCTGGATCGCGGCGTCGCTGAACTCGGGCTGACGCCCCCGCTTGCCTGTCGGCAGCGCATGCCACGACATCTCAGGATCAAACCAGATTGATAGAGAACCGCGCTGCTTCAGCGCCGTGTTGTACGAAGGCCAGTTCCTGGTCTTGTACGTCGTAGGGGACCAACTGCTCATGCTCCGTTGCTACCCTACTGGATTCAAACAGTGAATCCCTCACATTTGTGCAACAAAGCCGTCATTGGGTCTTGCATGATCCCGTAAAGATCGGGTGCACGGCGCGTCATGAGCGGGCCGCCAGCCGTCCGGGTGCTGGCCTGCCGTTACGCCATGGACGACCTGATTGGGCGGTGTCCCAACGAGTGGTGTAAGAGGCCGCGCGCGGAGCCTTTTGGCGTAGCGCAGCGCGCGGCCGGGACTGGCGGCCACCGCGCTTCTTCGTAATCTGAGGTTGTTCAAAGACCGACGACAACGAAGGAGAGCACGATGACCGAGACCATGATTGACCTTCCGAGCGTGATCGCCAAGAGCGATGACGCGGATTTCCTGCGGGAACTCATCCAGGACGCCGCGCAGCGGCTGATGGACATCGAGGTGGCCGCCGTGTGCGGCGCCGGGCATGGCGAGCGCAGCCCGGACCGCGCGAACCAGCGTAACGGGTACCGGCCGCGGCAATGGGATACCCGGGCAGGCACGATCGGGCTGAACATCCCCAAGCTGCGCAAGGGAAGCTATTTCCCCACGTTTCTGGAGCCCCGCCGGACAGCCGAGAAGGCCCTGATGGCCGTGATACAGGAAGCCTACATCCACGGGGTCTCCACGCGCGCCGTCGACGACCTGGTGCGTGCCATGGGGCTGACGGGCACCTCAAAGAGCCAGGTGTCGCGGCTGTGCGAGGAGATTGATGAGAGGGTGCAGGCGTTTCTGAACTGGCCGCTGGAGGGGTTGATCCGCATGAATTCGGTCCCCCGGACCGAATTCCCGTCCGTCCGGGGGACGGTCGGCGCGGTCAACGGCCCTTCCTCTGGCTCGACGCCACCTACGTGAAGCTGCGCGAGGGCGGGCGGATCGTCTCTAAGGCGGTGATAGTGGTCGTCGCGGTCAACACCGATGGGCGACGCGAGATCCTGGGGATCACGGTCCTGCCCTCGGAGGCCGAGACGTTCTGGGCCGAGTTTCTGCGCTCTTTGACCCGGCGCGGGTTGCGGGGCGTGCAACTGGTGATCAGCGACGCCCATGAGGGTCTGAAGGCGTTCGTCGGGCAAACGGTCCCCCAGACCGTTTACTGATCCTCCTTACCGCGCAAGGTCCTTGGCGCAGGATGGCAACGCTGCCGGGTTCACTTCCAGCGCAACCTCTTGGCCCGCGTAGGCAAGACCCACAAGCCCGTGGTCAGCGCGGTAGTGAAGACTGTCTTCGCCGAGAAGGACCACGACCAGGCCCATGCCCGCTGGCGCGAGGTCGCAGACAGCCTGCGCGAGCGGTTCCGCGATGTCGCCGAGCTGATGGATGACGCGGAGCATGACGTGCTGGCCTACATGGCCTTTGACGAGAGTCTGCGCTCAAAGCTGCACAGCACCAACCCGCTGAAGCGCGTGAACAAGGAGATCAAGCGGCGGACCAACGTGGTCGGGATCTTCCCGAACCGCGAGGCCGTCGTCCGCCTGGTCGGAGCCCTGATGCTGGAGCAGAATGACGAGTGGGCCGTCTCCCGCCGATACATGCCAGTGGAAAAGCTGACCGCCTTGTGCAACGATGACGACGCGGAGACGATGATCGCCGCACAGTGAACGAGCGACACCAGCTATGAAGAAGCAGGTGGACGCCAGCTCCTACACCACTTCCCGGGACACTTCTCCTGATTGTGACAGGTCACCGCATTTGGTGGCCGTGTCCAAGGATAGCCCGGCCTACGTAGGAAAGTGTCAGCCGCGCCCCATCATCGCCAGACGGATCAAGGCGCGCTCCATCAGGGCCTGTGCCGGGGCATGGCTGCTCGAACGCAGGCGCAGGTCGGTATCGGTCAGGTCGGACAGTACGCGTTCCAGCCGCTTTTGACCCCATTTTCCGGCCTGACGGGCCATGCGGTCGCGGCGTGGGCCGTAGACTGGCGGGCGCAGCCGCCCGATGCCCGCCGCCGGGCCGCCGGGGTCCGAGGCTGCGGCGTGCAGCGCCCGGAAATGCCGCGTCGTTCCGATGCAAAGGCCCACCGGCGCGGTGCCCTGCGCATAAAGTCGGCTGAGCACCGGGCCGATCTCGCCCACGCGCGACTCGGCCACGATATGCAGCAGGTCGTCCAACTCGGCCTCGTGGGATCGGGGCGCGCAAAGCTCCAGTTCCTCGACCGTGACGGGCGTGGTATCGCCGATCTTGTAGAGCCCCAGTTTCTGAAGGGTCTGCCGGAAATCGCCCGGGTCCAGCGCGCGTGACAGGTCTGTGATCGCGGCCATGACATCGCTGGGCACCTGGGCGAGTCCGGCCTCGGCCAGAATCCCCTCGATCTCTGCGCGGTCGGGGGGATCTTCGTAGAGGCCCACCGCATAGGCGCGTTTGTGTCCTTCGAAGAGCTTGCGCAGGGCCGAGCGTGCGTTGAGCGCCCCTGCGGTGACGACGATCTGCGCATCGCCGGGCGCCCAGTCGGCCAGCGCCGGTCCAATGGCCTTCGCGGTGCCGTCGGTGGCTTCTTCGACAAAAGCGACGCGCGGGCCCGGAAAGAAGCCCTGCGCCTTGATGGCGTCATGCAACAGGGCGGCATCCTTGCGCAGGTCCGTGCCACTGATCCGGGTCAGGCGCATTTCCGCCTCGGCCGCAGGGCCGACAAGGGCCGCGATGACCTCTTGCCGCCGTGTCGCCACGCGCATCGCGTCCGCGCCGTAGATCAGCAGGCCCGTGGCCTCTGGATCGGGCTTGCGGAAATAGGCGGCGGCGTCGCGGCTGTTCAGCTTCATGGCAGGTCTTGGGCGGCGAAGATCAGGTCCGTGACGATCAGGTCGGCAAGAGCCATGGCCAGGCGGTCGCGGGCATCGTCCTGCGCCTCTTGCGTGGCCACCGTGCTGCCGAAAGCGGAATAGGCGGCAAAGGTCCGGACTTCGCCGCTGGCGAGCGGTGTCTCGGCCGCAAGGTTCGCGGCCAAGTAGAGCGCCCAGGTCGCTCGGCCCGGCAGGTTGTAACGGTTGATGTCCTGGTCCGATGAGATGACCAGGGCGACCTCCTCGGTCTCGATCTCGACGCGCAAAAGGAAATCGCCGCGCTCCACCCGGCCGAAACGGTCCTCGAGCCGGGCGCGCAGGCGGAAGCCTTCTGGCGTGTCGGGCGCGCGGTAGGCCACGCGGCCGCGCAGGGCCGTGACCGCCGCCCCCGGGCCATGGACGGGCGTGAACCCACAGGCCGCCAGCGGCAAGCCGGCAAGAACAGTCAGCGCTTGGCGTCTAGACAACCACATTCACGATCCGGCCCGGCACAACGATTAGTTTCCTGGGCTGCCCTCCATCGAGCGCCCGTTTCACAGCGTCCTCTGCCAGCGCCCGCTTTTCAACCTCTTCCTGGGGAAGGTCCTTGGGCACTTCGATCTCGGCACGGCGCTTGCCATTGATCTGGATTGGCATGGTGACCGTGTCCTCGACCAGAAGCGTATCGTCGGCCTCGGGCCAGGGCTGTTCGGCGATCAGGCCTTGGCCCCCCAGCATCGCCCAGATCTCCTCGGAAAGGTGCGGGGTCATGGGCGACATCAGTTGTGCCAGAACCCTGGCCGCCTGCCGTTTCACTTCTGCGCCCGCCTTGGATTT
>NZ_DATFIP010000055.1:0-161099 GCF_035270045.1 Salibaculum sp. | reverse complement strand
GGTTTGGTGGTCATAGCGTGAGCAAAACACCCGGTCCCATTCCGAACCCGGCCGTTAAGTGCCACCGCGCCAATGGTACTGCGACTCAAGTCGTGGGAGAGTAGGTCACCGCCAAACCTAGTAAAAACCACAGTATCTCTCTGATGCATTGTCTTGGGTTTGGTGACTATCCATTTCCGGTAATAAACTCGCACGGACCGTCGAGACGGCAGGACCATTGGTCCACCGCCTCCGCTTTGGGACCGGGGCATTCAACGCAACCAGCGGTCAGTTACCGGTGCCAGTGGTACCGACGCCGGTTCCTGTTGTGCCGGTGGTGCCCGTGCCGACGCCGGTTCCAGGGTCAGCCTGGGGAGCTGGTGCGGACTCCCGTTCGCGGAAGCTGTATTCCGGCGCATCCTCGGCCTCTTCCCGGGTGATTCCGAGCGTGACTTCGTTGGCATCGTAGTTGAGTTCCAGCTCCGACCATTCGACCGCGATTTCCTTTGCGCCGAAGCCGAGGAAACCGCCGACAGAGACGACAGCCGCGTTGACCAAGCCTTCTTCCGAATTCAGGATCAGATCCTCGATGGAGCCGATCATTTCACCACTGGGCGTATAGACCCTCGCGCCAAGCACCCAGTCACCGCGGA
This sequence comes from Salibaculum sp., assembly GCF_035270045.1. Taxonomy (NCBI): domain Bacteria; kingdom Pseudomonadati; phylum Pseudomonadota; class Alphaproteobacteria; order Rhodobacterales; family Roseobacteraceae; genus Salibaculum; species Salibaculum sp. The sequence continues at coordinate 160,467 of NZ_DATFIP010000055.1, read as the reverse complement.
CCTCCGCCGTGTCCTGGTTTTCGACAATCACGTTTTCCGGGTCCTGGGCGATGGCCATGTGCATGAAGAGCGGTGTGGCGATGGTCGAGATCAGTAATGTCCTGAACATGTGGATGTCCTTTCTTGCTCATGTTGAGGACCACGTCCCTGACAGGTCGGGCTGTTTGTGTTTGCTCACCTACCAGGCGTGCTCCTTGGGTGAAAAACGAAGAATGTGTTGCACGTTTCGGGGCAGACAGGGTGGTCAGCAGGAACCTGCCGCAACAGGAGGATCAGGTCTGGCTGGACTTCGCACTGGATTTGACCCAAGTGTTGGTAATTACTGCGTCAGAGCAAAGGGATGGAGTTGATGGCAGACGGAACCTTCGCAGCACTGCTGTTCGTTCTTGGCATGACCGACATGGGCATGAACCATTGCGGCACTGCCTCGGGCTGTCTGGGCTCATCCGACAGCAAGCCGCGGCTTTCAATTTCGGGCGGCGAGTTCCTCGAACGGCGGGCCGATCCGGCGGCGGAACTGTATCTGCGCTATGATCTTGGCCGCACCTATGGTCCCTTCGGCACCGCTGCGGGTCTGTCTGTCGCGGAAGAGGGCGAAACATGGGTCGGAGCCGGTGCGACATATTCATTGCCGCTTGGGCAGACCGGGGCCTATGCCGAATTGCATGCCATGCCCGGGCTTTATTTCGACAATGGCGGTTTCGATCTGGGCGGGACGGTGGCATTCCGCTCCGGCCTGGAGCTGGGCTACGAGACCCGAAATGGCTGGCGCTTGGCGGTGAGCTATGATCATCGCTCCAACGCGGGCCTTTACGCGGAAAATCCCGGCATTGAGACGGTGCAGTTCAAGGTGTCTGTGCCCTTGAAGTGAAGGACCGCCCGGCGTCTGTGTGCAAGTGGACCGCAAACGGCCTTCGACAGAGAACCCGGCCTTCAGCGCTTATCAGCGCGAAGGCGCCTCATCTTTGGTCTGCAAGTGAGGCAAGTGATCGCCCGGATGTTTGATCCGCTCGACGCGTAAGTCGGTTGTCCGGGCGGTGGTTGATGAAGACATGAAACACGTCTACCACGCTGCCATGAGGGATCCGCACCCAAACACTGACCTGAAATCGCGGCAGATTCCAAGCCTCGTGGCCAATCCTGGGCTGCGCAGTGCGATAAGTTCAATGATTTTGCGAGACTGAAGAAGGCGTCCCGAATGACATCTCACGCGACATTTCATTATTTCGAGGAACCGGGTTTGTTGAATGCCGAACGCATGATCACCGGCCAGGCAGTGGCGGCATGACCGATTGGCTGGCGGTTGATTGGGGCACGTCCCACCTGCGCGTCTGGGGGATGTCGAAGGGCGGCACGGTCGAGGCACGCAAAACCAGCGATGCCGGGATGGGCCGCCTCGCGCGTGACGGATTCGAACCGGCATTGCTCGATCTTGCCGGCGACATGCTGGGTGCTGGAAACACCCCGATAATCGTCTGCGGCATGGCTGGATCGCGGCAGGGGTGGGCCGAGGCGAAATATGTCGCCATACCCTGCGCGCCGCCGGGCATAGACCGTGCGACCCGTGTCTCGACCAACGACCCGCGCTTGTCCGTGCACATTCTGCCGGGTGTCAAGCAGACCAATCCCGCGGACGTGATGCGCGGCGAGGAAACCCAGATCGCGGGCTTTCTCGCGCTCAATCCGAAATTCGATGGCGTGATCTGCCTGCCCGGAACGCACAGCAAGTGGGTGCACATCAGCGCAGGCGAGATCGTCAGCTTCCGCACGTTCATGACCGGGGAGATGTTCGGCTGGCTGTCGTCACAATCGATTCTGCGCCACTCCGTGGCCGCCCAAGGCTGGGATGCGGATGCATTTGCCCAGGCGGTTGCCGACACGCTGTCGCGCCCTGCGGAAATGGCGGCCAAGCTGTTTTCCCTGCGGGCCGAAGGGTTGTTGAATGACCTTGATCAGCATGTTGCCCGCGCGCGCCTGTCCGGTCTTGTGATCGGGGCGGAGCTTGCGGCTGCGAGGCCCTATTGGCTGGGTCAGCATGTCGCCCTGATCGGAGAGGACGCGGTTTGCAAACCTTACGCAGATGCGCTGTCCGCGCAGGGACTGCCGGTGGAGCGCACCAATACAGAACGCATGACGCTGGAAGGGCTGAAGGCGGCCTTCAAGACAAACAGGCGGGAAACACCATGAAAAATCGCAAGATCATAGCAATCCTGCGCGGGATCACACCGGATGAGGCCGTGCCGATCACCGAAGCCTTGCTGGAGGCCGGTATCGACCGGATAGAGGTTCCGCTCAATTCGCCCGATCCCTTCACGTCGATCAAGCGGATGGTCGATGCCTTTGGCCAGACAGCCGTGATCGGCGCCGGCACGGTCCTGAGCCCTGACGACGTGCAGCGCCTGCACAGGATCGGCGCGGGGATGGTGGTGTCGCCCGATTGCAACCCGCGTGTGATCGTGGCGACCAAGCAACTGGGCCTGCAGAGCTATCCCGGCGTTATGACGCCAACGGAGTGCTTTACCGCCTTGCGCAACGGCGCCGATGGTCTGAAGCTGTTTCCCGGTTCGCTGATCGGCCCGGACGGTCTCAAGGCGATCAAGGCGGTTTTGCCCGAGGGTACAGAGACCTATGCGGTGGGCGGCGCAGGCCCCGCAAATTTTGCCGACTGGTTCGCGGCGGGTGTGGATGGGTTCGGCATCGGGTCGGCGCTTTACAAACCGGGCGCTACTGTTGACGATATCACGGCCCGCGCGCAAGACATCGTCGCGGCCTACGACGAAGGATCCACCTGATGTCCAGAATTTTCAGTTCGACAAAATGCACATTGGGCGAGGGGCCGCTCTGGCACCCCGTGGAACAGGTGCTCTACTGGTTCGATATCATCGGCAAACGGCTTTACCGCAGCGACGGGACCAACGAACAAAGCTGGGATTTCGACGAATACGTGTCCGCCGCAGGCTGGATCGACAGCGGCCAGCTTCTGATCGCCAGCGAAACCGCGCTTTCGGTGTTTGACACCGCCTCGGGCGAAAGCAGCTTTGTGCATCCGCTCGAATTCGACAATCCCGTGACCCGGTCGAATGATGGCCGCGCCGACCCGTGGGGCGGGTTCTGGATCGGGACGATGGGCAAGAACGCCGAGCCGGGGGCGGGGGCGATCTATCGCTATTACGACGGTGCGCTGACCAGGCTTTTCGACAAGATCACGATTTCCAACGCGATTTGTTTTGCCCCGGACCACCGACACGCGTTCTATACGGACACGGTCAAGCGCAAGATCCTGTGCGTGGCGCTGGACGACGACGGGTTCCCGGCCGGCAAGCCGGATCTTTTCACCGATCTGAGCGCTGAAGGGTTGAACCCCGATGGCGCGGTCGTGGATGCGGATGGCAACCTCTGGGTGGCGCAATGGGGCGCCGCGCGGGTGGCTTGCTACGGCCCTGACGGAGGGTTCCTGCGCGCCATAGATGTGCCGGGAGAGCAGGCCAGTTGTCCGGCCTTCGGCGGGGCTGACCTGTCAATGCTTTACATCACAACCGCGGCAGAAGGGCTTGATCCCGCTGGAAAAAGCGATGGAATGACCTTTGCGGCACCCTCTGGCACCAAGGGACAGAAAGAGCATCGGGTCATTCTGTGAAACGCAGGCGCGGCACATGCCAGTGTCCCGAAACACTGGCGCCGCGAGACCCGGGATGAAGACGCGGATCGCATGGCCGCGCTTGGGCTGACATGGATCCGCATCGGCGACATCGCCTGCGGTTCGCCGGTCAGACCCTAGCCGATCAGCTCTTGCAAATGCGCGGCAGACCCCGACAGGGCGGCGTAATCATCTTCGACCAGGTGGACCGGGAACTGGTCCATGAACTCCGAGAACCGACCCTTGTCCTGAAACGCCGCGCGGAAGCCCAGCCGGTGCAGATGCGGTGCGAAATGTCGGGCGACGCCGCCACACAGGTAGATGCCACCGAAAGGCAAATGCACCAGCGTCAGGTTCCCCGCGGCACGGCCGAGCATGCGGATGAACACGCGCGCGGCCTCTTCCGCGATTTCGCTGGAGCCATCATTGACCGCCTGCATGATCCCGCCGGCATCCAGTGAGGCATCCATACCCGCCGCGTCGCACAGCCATTCGTAGACGCGTTCGAAGCCGCGCCCAGACAACACATCCTCGAACCCGGGGGTGCCATGTTTGCGCGCGATCCATTCCAACAGGCGCAGTTCATCCTCGGTTTGCGCAGGCAGTGACACGTGCCCGGCTTCCGAGGGGGGCACCAGCGTGCGTTCACCCAGCCGGTAAACGGCCGCCGCGTTCATCCCGGTGCCGATGCCGATCACCAGTCGCGCGGCCCGGTCGCCGGCGGGTTGGCCGGGGAGAACCGTCCGGATCACTTCGGGTCGCAGCACGTCGAGCGCATGTCCCTGCGCTTGCAGATCGTTGAGAACCGCAACTGTCCCGGCCCCGGTCGCCGCCGAAACCGAGGCGCGGTCGATGGTCCAGCTGAGATTGGTCAATTCGCCCACCCCGTCGCGCACCGGCCCTGCCATTGCGACACAGGCGGCATCCGGCACCACGTCGAACTGCTCAAGGTAGCTGCGCAGCACGGACAGGAGATCGGGATGTTCCGCATTCCGAAAGCGCCGGATCGTGTCGCTGCGCACGGCGGCGCCGTCGGTCAGGGCGACACGGGTATTGGTGCCGCCAAGATCGGCGACCAGGGCAGTCAGGGTCGAGGATGTGGTCATGTCAGGTCCCGGTCAGCGCGGATTTCAGCGCGTGATACGAGGATTTGGGAGTGCGGTCCAGCGTGTCGAAATCCACATGCACCAGCCCGAAGCGTTTGTCATACCCAAGCGCCCATTCGTAATTGTCCATCAGCGACCAGATGAAATAGCCCTTGACCGGTGCCCCCTTGGCCATCGCGCGCTGTACCGCGGCAACGTGGCTGTCGAGATAGTCGATCCGGTGCGGATCCTGCACGCTGCCCCGTTCGATCACGTCCGGGGCCGCCATGCCGTTTTCGGTCACGTAAAGCGGCAGGTCGCCGGTGTAGTCCCGCGCCGTGCGGGTCAGGAAATCGCACAGGCCGTCCGGGTAAATCTCCCAGCCCATGTAGGTTTTGGGCAATGGGCCTTCGACCTCTTCATGGCTGGGCCAGGGGCCGTCATTCGGCGCGATGATCTTGCGGGTGTAGTAATTGATCCCGCACCAGTCGAGCGGGCTCTGGATCACGCCGAAATCATCCTGCCAGCCCTTGGGCATATGTGGCTCCAACCCCTCCATCACGTTTTCGGGGTATCGGCCCTTGAACACGCCGGACAGGAAGAAATGGTTGTAGTATCCGTCATAGAGCGCCGCCGCCTTCTGCGCCGCGTCACTGTCATCCACCGGAGTGGCCCACTCCATGTTGAACACGCCGCCCAGGTTGGTCATGCCCAACCCGCGCATCACCTGGATGGCGGTGCCATGCGCCTTGAGAACATGATGCATCGCATGCGCCGTTGCGCGGATGTCACGCAGGCCCGGCGCGTGGTGGCCCAGAAAATGCGACAGCCAGCCGACGCACCACGGCTCGTTGATTGGGGCCACGGAAAACATCCGGTCGCCGATGCGGCCCATGATCACCTCGGTGAATTCGGCAAACCATTCGGGCATGTCCGGGTTGCGCCAGCCGCCCAGATCGGCCAGCGCCACGGGCAGTTCCCAGTGATAAAGCGTCGCGCAAGGCTTCAGGCCGCGCTGCAGCATCGCGTCGGTCAGCCGGTCGTAGAAATCCAGTCCCTCGGGATTGGGGGTGCCGCGCCCTTCGGGCAGCACCCGCGCCCAGCTTGTGGAAAAGCGGTAGGCGTCCAGCCCGGCTGCCTGGACCAGATCGAGATCCGCCTCGAACCTTTGGTAGTGATCGCAGGCCCGATCGCCGGTCTCTGCACGCACCACGTTGCCCGGTGTGGCGGCGAAACTGTCCCAGTGGGTCCGGCCAGCGCCACCGAACGCGTGGCCTTCGATCTGGTAGCTGGACGTGGCGGTGCCAAAGATGAAGTCGTCAGGAAAGTCCTGCCGTGAGAAGGTCAACATTGCAATGTCCTTTAGGTTGCAGCAGGGCCGGTCGAGCGCCCGATGATCAGCTCCGCCTCCAGCAGCCGCGTCCTTGGTCCTGATTGCGGGGCGGCGATCAGCGACAGCAGCATGTCCGCCGCGAGCGACCCGGCCGAACGCACCGATGACCGCAGCGCGGTGAAGATCGGCACGTCATCGCCGTTTTCCAGATAGCTCAATGCGTCGTCATGGGTGACGATCGACACGTCCCGGGCCAGCACCAGCCCGGCTTCATGTACCGCGCGCCGTACCCCCATCGCGGTGATGATCGAGGAACACACGAACGCCGTGGGTCTGTCTTCGCGGTCCAGCATGTCCCGGGCGCTGCGGTAGCCGAAAATCTCGGTCATTTCTTCGCTGCGCATCAGGTCCGGCTCTACCGACAGGGCATTGTTGCGCAGGGCGTTTTCGTAACCGGTGCGGCGCCGGAATGCGAAATCCATATGCTCCAGGCCGTTCAGAAGCGCGATCCGGCGGTGGCCCAGTTCGATCAGCAATTGCGTCCCGCGTTCGAACGCGCCGCGATTGTTCACGTCGATCCAGGAATAGGGCTGGTTCACATCCGTCGAGCGCCCATGCACCACGAAGGGCAGGCCAATCCGCGACAGCAGCGAAATGCGCGGGTCGTTGATCACCGGTCCGTGAACGATGATACCGTCCACGTTCCCGCGCGCCTTGATGTCGTGATAAACCCGAGAAACCTCGTTGTCGGGCACGCGGGTCAGGATCATGTCATAGCCGGCGCGCGCATAGCTGTCGCCGGCACCGGCGATGAAATCGCCGAAGACCGGATTGACCATCTCGTGCTGGTTGGACACCGGTATGACATGGCCGATGGCAAGCGCACGTCCCGTGGCCAGCCCCTTGGCCCGGGTGTTCGGGCGATAATTCAGGTCCTGCGCAGCCTTCAAGATCCTGTTTCGGGTGTGTTCGCTGACCTCTGGATACCCGTTCAACGCACGGCTCACCGTGGTCTGGGATAGTTTCAGATGCTTCGAGAGTTGTTTGAGATTCACGGTTATTTGCCCAAAGCGCTTTGAATTTTCGCCCTCAGTTAGACATAAATCGGTGGCCTGTAAAAGCCCTTTTGCGCGGGTGAACTTGCTGCAAAGCAGCAATAAAAACGGAATTATCCGCGTATGTTCAGATTGACAGGTCAGGGCAAATCGGGGAGCGTGACGTATCCAAAGCGCTTTGGAGTGATTCTGAAGCACTGGAGAATTTCGCGCCAACACGCGCAACTCGGGAGGTTATTCATGAAACAGACACTCACGTCGGGCGTCGCCATTGCAGCCGTGTTTGCCGGTGCCGCCAGCGCCGAAGACCTGACAGTGTTCGGTCCTTGGCTCGGTCCGGACCAGGAACTGGTCGAGGCGGTCCTGTCCGATTTCGCTGATAAATCGGGGCACGCTGTCAGCTATGTCGGGTCCGACAGTTTCGAGCAGCAGATCGTGGTCGATGCCGAGGCAGGCTCTGCCCCCAATATCGCGGTCTTTCCGCAGCCGGGTCTGGCAGCCGATCTTGCATCGCGCGGGTTTCTGACGCCGCTCAAGGACGGGACGGGCGACTGGATCAAGGAAAACTATGCCGCCGGCCAGTCCTGGGTCGATCTGGGCACCTATGCCGGCCCCGACGGGCAAGCGGACCTCTACGGCTTCTTTTACAAGGTCGATGTGAAATCGCTGGTCTGGTATTCGCCCGAGAATTTCGAGGACGCGGGCTATGACGTGCCCGAAACGATGGAAGATCTCAAGGCGCTCACGGACCAGATGGTGGCCGATGGCGAAACGCCGTGGTGCATTGGCCTGGGTTCGGGTGGCGCAACCGGCTGGCCCGCCACCGACTGGGTCGAGGACATGATGCTGCGCACGCAGTCGCCGTCCGTCTATGACCAGTGGGTTTCCAACGAGATTCCCTTCGACTCCGAGCCGGTCGTGAACGCGATCGAGGAGTTCGGCTACTTCGCGCGCAACGACGACTATGTTGCCGGTGGAGCCGATGCCGTGGCCTCGACCGACTTCCGCGACAGCCCCAAGGGACTGTTTGACGCGCCGCCGCAGTGCTACATGCACCGCCAGGCCTCCTTCATCCCCGCGTTCTTCCCCGAGGGGACGGAGGTCGGTCTCGACGCCGATTTCTTCTACTTCCCCGCTTACGAGGAAGAGGACCTGGGCACCCCGGTCCTGGGTGCTGGCACCATGTGGTCCATCACCAACGAGAACGAGGCGGCCCATGACCTGATGGCGTTTCTTCAGACCCCTGAAGCCCACGAGATCTGGATGGGGCTTGGTGGCTTCCTGACGCCGCACACCGGCGTGGATACCTCGACCTTTGCGGATCCCACCCTGGCCAAGATGAACGACATCCTGCTCGAGGCGACCACCTTCCGCTTCGACGCTTCCGACCTGATGCCGGGCGGTGTCGGTGCCGGGTCCTTCTGGACCGGCATGGTCGACTACGCCGGCGGTGCGGACGCCGAGGACGTCGCCTCGGAAATCCAGGACAGCTGGGACTCGCTCAAGTAAGCGGCGTCGCCCGGATCGAAAGAACGGATGGCCCGGCCTCGCGCCGGGCCGTCCCCAGCAAGACCGGAACGCCGTGACAGGCGCGTCAGGGAGGGGCACATGTCACCAGCACTACAGGGACTCATCACGATCCTGATCGGGGTCGGCGGCTGCCTGGGATACTTCTATTTTTCCAATCAGCTGCTCGACAAGGTCATCTTTCCGGCCAAGGGGCCGAAGGCGGGCCACAACATCAACCGCGCCAACCAGGTGCGGCCCTGGCTGTTCTTGCTACCCGCGATGGTCTTCCTCAGTCTTTATCTTCTTTATCCCGTGGTCGAAACACTGCGTCTGTCCCTGACGGACCGTGACCAGGATGGTGGCTTCGTGGGCCTGGCAAACTATCAGCAGATGTTCGGCGAGACCAAGTTCTGGGAAGCCATGCGCAACAACATGCTTTGGCTATTCGTGGTGCCCGCGGCGTCGACTGCCTTCGGCCTTCTGGCCGCGCAGCTGACCGACCGGATCAAGTGGGGCGCCATCGCCAAGTCGCTGATCTTCATGCCCATGGCGATTTCCTTCGTCGGCGCCTCGGTCATCTTCCGCCTGATCTACGTGGCCCGTCCCGCGGACCAGGCCCAGATCGGTGTGCTCAACGCCCTGTGGCTTCAATTCGACGGCGGCGTGGGCAGCTTTTTCGCGCTCAAGGTGCTGCCGGCCATCATTTTGCTGAGCTTCGCGGCCATGGTGGCCTACGTGGGCTACATCCTGCTCAAGCCCTTTCTTGGACAGGGGTCCTCCTACAGCAGGTTCGGATCGGTCCTGCGGATGGTCGGGCTTGCGGGGGCCGCTTACCTTGTCGTCACCTCGCTTTGGCAGGTGGTCGAGATCTTCAGCATGCAGCTGCCCTACGGCGAGCCGCAGCAATGGCTGACGATCCCCTTCTACAACAACTTCTTCCTGATGATCGTGCTGATCTGGATCCAGACCGGCTTTGCCATGGTGATCCTCTCGGCCGCTTTGCGTGGCATCCCGGAGGAAACCGTCGAGGCCGCCATCGTCGACGGTGCGAACCCCTTCGAGGTCTTCTTCCAGATCAAGGTGCCGCAGATCATGGGCACCATCGTCGTGGTCTGGACCACGATCACGCTGGTCGTTCTCAAGATCTTCGACATCGTCTTCGCCATGACAAACGGCCAGTGGGAAACCCAGGTCCTTGCCAACTACATGTTCGACAAGCTGTTCCGGGCAAATGATTGGGGCGTCGGTTCGGCCAGCGCCATCGTCATCATGCTGCTGGTCTCGCCCATCCTGGTCTGGAACGTCTACAACGCCCGCAAGGAGATGCGCTGATGGACAATATCGCCGGAACAAAGTCGAGCCTGACCTGGGCGGTGCACCTGGCAACGCTGGCGCTGGTCCTGCTCTGGCTCTTTCCCACGCTGGGCCTGTTCATCTCCTCCTTCAGGACCGTGGACCAGATCAACACCTCCGGCTGGTGGGCTTCGATGTCGGCCTCGGAGCAAAGCGAGGTGCTGCGCGCCGACAGCCCCGACGAGAACCGCGTCGCCGACGGCGACATGTACATTGTCAACGGCAATCTCTTCGAGGCCGGGTCCGAGAAAGTCATCAGCACCTGGGGCACGTCCTCGCGTGACATCTCGGCCTACCAGGCCGGCGAAACCGCCGATATGGGCGAGGGCGAGACAATGACCGTCGCCGAGAACGGCGACTACATCTGGCGTGGCACAGAAGACCAGATCTCGGGTCGCGGCCAGCGGGTTTTTGTCACCGCGAAGGCGCCGCCGGAATTCACGCTGGCCAACTACGAACAGGTCCTGCTGTCCGGCGATAGCACCGACAGCATGGCCAAGGCGTTCTTCAACACGCTGACCGTGACGATTCCGGCCACGATCATCCCGATCGTGGTGGCGGCCTTCGCGGCCTATGCGCTGGCCTGGATGGACTTTCCGGGCCGCGCGCTCTTGATCGCCATGGTCGTGGGTCTGCTGGTCGTGCCGCTTCAGTTGGCGCTGATCCCGCTCTTGCGGCTGCACCTGGGGATCGGGATCGGCAAGGGCTACCTGGGGGTCTGGCTGGCCCATACCGCCTTTGGCCTGCCGTTGGCGATCTACCTCTTGCGAAACTACATGGTGGGTTTGCCGCGTGACATCATCGAAAACGCCCGGGTGGACGGCGCGACGGAATTCCAGATCTTCACGAAGATCATTCTGCCGCTGTCCTTTCCCGCTCTGGCCTCTTTCGCCATCTTCCAGTTCCTCTGGACCTGGAACGACCTGCTGGTGGCCAAGGTGTTCCTGATCGACGCCAGTGGCGATACCACGGTCATGACCAACCAGATCGTCGAGCTTCTGGGCACCCGCGGCGGCAATTGGGAAATCCTCGCGACGGCGGCCTTCGTGTCGATCGCGGTGCCGCTGGTGGTGTTCTTCGCAATGCAAAAATACCTCGTGCGGGGGATGCTGGCCGGCTCGGTCAAGTAAGCCCCACAGGTCAACAAGGAAAGACAAGGCAATCATGTCTAAACTGGAGGCGCTTGTGCCAAGCAAGGTACTGGACAAGGAGCAGGACTGGTGGCGTGGCGCGGTGATCTACCAGATCTACCCGCGCAGCTTCCAGGACAGCAACGGTGACGGCATCGGCGACCTTGCCGGGATCGTCCAGCGGCTGCCCTACATCGCGTCGCTTGGCGTCGATGCGATCTGGATATCGCCCTTCTTCACCTCGCCCATGAAGGACTTCGGCTACGATGTCAGCGACTATTGCGACGTCGACCCGATGTTCGGCACCCTGGCCGATTTCGATGCTGTTGTCGAAACCGCGCATGGACTGGGGCTGAAGGTGATGATCGACCTGGTCCTCAGCCACACCAGCGACCGGCACCCGTGGTTCATCGAGAGCCGCGCCAGCCGCGACAACGACAAGACCAACTGGTATGTCTGGGCCGATCCCAAGCCCGACGGCACGCCGCCGAACAATTGGCTGTCCATCTTCGGCGGCTCGGCCTGGCAGTGGGACCCACGCCGCGAACAGTACTACCTGCACAACTTCCTGTCGTCGCAGCCTGACCTGAACTTCCACGAACCACGGGTGCAGGAGGCCCTGCTCGACGTCGGGCGGTTCTGGCTGCACCGCGGGGTGGACGGGTTCCGCCTGGACACGATCAACTTCTACGTGCACGACGCCCAGCTACGCGACAACCCGCCGCTGCCGGTGGAGAAGCGCAACGCCAACATCGCGCCAAGCGTGAATCCCTACAACCACCAGGAACATCTCTATTCCAAGAACCAACCCGAGAACCTGGACTTCCTGCGCAAGCTGCGCCAAGTCATGGCGCCCTTCAACGCAGCCGCCGTGGGCGAGGTGGGCGATGCCCAGCGCGGGCTCGAGATCATGGGAGAATACACCGCCGGCGACGACCTGATGCAGATGTGCTATGCCTTCGAGTTCCTGGCCAAGGACCAGCCCACGCCCGATCGCATCGCCAATGTCATGGCGCGTGTTGATGATGTTGCCGCCGAAGGCTGGGCCTGCTGGGCCTTTTCCAACCACGACGTGATGCGCCACGCAACGCGCTGGGGCCTGACCCCGGCGGCGCAGCGGGCCTTTGCCTCCCTCATAATGTGCCTGCGCGGGTCGGTCTGCCTTTACCAGGGCGAGGAACTCGGCCTGCCCGAGGCCGATGTCGCTTTCGAGGACCTGCAGGATCCCTACGGCGTCGAGTTCTGGCCGGAATTCAAGGGCCGTGATGGCTGCCGCACACCGATGGTATGGGAGGAATCGAACCTGCACGGCGGCTTCTCGACCGCGCCCAAGACATGGCTTCCGGTCAGCCACGACCACGTGCATCGATCCGTCGCGGTCCAGGAGGAGGACCCCGGCGCACTGATCCACCACTACCGTCGCGCCATCGCATTCCGGCATGCCCACCCGGCCTTGGCCAAGGGCGACCATGACGGCGTCAAGGCCAAGGGGGACGTGGTGTATTTCACGCGCATGCACGGCGAGGAGGAAATCTTCTGCGCTTTCAATCTGTCCGACACGCCCTCTGAACTGGCGCTGCCCAAGGGCAACTGGGCGCCTGTCGGCGCCGAACTGGGCGGGGCGCATGTCTCGGCGGACAGTAAATTGCATCTCGGCCCGTGGCAGCCATGCTTCGCTGTCCGCGTGACCGGCTAGAAAGAACAATAGGGAGGGACCAGATGGCGGACCTGAAGCTGGAGAACGTCGAAAAGACCTATGGCGGCACCGTCGAGGTGCTCAAGGACATCAATCTCGACATCAAGAAGGGCGAACTGATTGTCTTCGTCGGCCCCTCGGGGTGCGGCAAGTCCACCCTGTTGCGCATGATCGCCGGGCTGGAAAAGATCACCGGCGGCACGCTTGAAATCGACGGCCTCGTCGTCAACGATGTGCCCCCTGCGCAGCGCGGCATTGCCATGGTGTTCCAGTCCTACGCGCTTTACCCGCACATGACGGTGCGCGACAACATGGCCTTTGCGCTCAAGCTGGCCAAGAAAACGCCGGACGAGATCGACGCCGCCGTCAACAAGGCCGCGAAGATCCTGCAGTTGGAACCCTACCTGGATCGCCTGCCCAAGGCGCTGTCGGGCGGCCAGCGTCAGCGTGTGGCCATCGGCCGCTCGATCGTGCGCGACCCCAAGGTCTATCTCTTCGACGAGCCGCTTTCGAACCTCGACGCCGCGCTGCGCGTCGCCACCCGTATCGAGATCGCGCAGCTCAAGGAATCCATGCCCGATTCCACCATGATCTACGTTACCCACGACCAGGTCGAGGCCATGACGCTGGCCAGCCGCATCGTGGTCCTTGCCAACAAGGGCATCGCCCAGGTCGGTTCGCCGCTGCAGCTTTACGAACGCCCCGAGAACGAATTCGTGGCGCAATTCATCGGCTCGCCCGCCATGAACCTGATGCCGGGAGAGATTACCGGAACCGGGGACGAGACCACGGTCAAGCTTGACGGCGGGGGGACTGCGGTGGCCGATGTGCCAACCCGGGAGGCCGACAAGGGCCTCAAGGTCAACGTCGGCGTGCGCCCCGAGGATTTCACCGAAACGGAGGGCGATTTCATCTACCAGGGCAAGGTGGCCATCACCGAGGCGCTGGGCGAGGTGACACTGCTCTACTTCGATCCCGACGGGCGCGAGGAACCCATCATCGCCAAGCTGCCCGGTATCCATGCTGATGTGCGCGGCAAGACCGTGGGTCTGACCGCCGACCCCTCGCGCGTGCAGGTCTTCCACAACGGCAAGTCGCTGCACTACCGCTGAGACATCTCCAAGGATTGACAGGGTCTGTCGCCAAGGGTGCCAGGCCTGTGTAAAGGCGCACGCTATGACACGCATTGTTTTGGTCGGTGCCGGCAGCCTGCAATTCGGCGCCGGCATGCTTGGCGACATCTTCCAGTCGGCCCCGCTGGCCGATGCCGAGATTGTCCTCAACGACATCGACGCCGCCGCCGTGCGGCGGACCGAGGAAATGGCCAAGGCCTACCTCGAGGACTCCGGCCTGCATCAGACCGTTCGTGTCGAGGCCGACCTGGCCGCCGCACTCAAGGACGCGGACTTTGTCGTGATCTCGATCGAGGTGGGCGACAGGTTCGCCCTTTGGGACATGGACTGGCGCCTGCCGCAGCAATACGGCATCGCTCAGGTCTACGGCGAGAACGGCGGTCCCGGCGGCCTGTTCCATGCCCTGCGGATCATTCCGCCAATCCTCGAAATCTGCGGCAAGGTGATGGAACACGCTCCCGGCGCCACGGTATTCAACTATTCCAACCCCATGAGCCGGATCGCCACCACGGTCCACCGCGCCTATCCGGGCCTGCGTTTCATCGGCATGTGCCACGAGATCGCCAGCCTTGAACGCAACCTGCCGCCGCTGCTCGATCAGCCGCGAGAGAACATCCGCTACCGCGCGGGCGGACTGAACCATTTCTCGGTGCTGACCGAGTGCACCTATGCCGACAGCGGCCAAGATGCCTATGGCGACGTGATCGCCCGGGCCGAGGCCCATTTCGGCCGCCAACCCGGCTATTCCGAAATCCTGACCGAAAGCCGCCGAACCGGCCGCGCGGTGGATACCGAAGGCTGGATGGAAATCGACCTGGGCCATGTGACCGAAATGCGCCCCTGGTCGGACCGTCGGCTTTTCAAGTTGATCCTCGACAGGTTCGGGGTGCTGCCCATCACCACCGACAGCCATTTCGGGGAATATATCCATTGGGCGCATGACTGCGCCGACCATCGCGGCATCATGGATTTCTACACCTATTACCGGGGCCACCTGGGCAACGTGACGCCGCGGATCGAAGAACATCTTCACGAGCGCGTGGTGCCGATCATCGAGGGGTTGATCACGGGCGTGTCCTACGAGGAGGCCGCCGTGAACATACCCAACGCCGGTTTCATCGCCGATTTGCCGGAGTGGATCGCCGTGGAGGTGCCCGCTCGCGTGGACGGGTCCGGCGTCCACGGGATCGCAGTCGATCTGCCAGCCGGAATGCGCGCGCTGCTGTGCAACCAGATCGGGGTCCACAACCTGACGGCCGAGACGGTGCTGCAGGGCAAGCGTGACCTTGCCGTGCAGGCGCTGCTGGCCGATCCGGTCGTGACCGTGTCGCGCGGGGTGCCCGAACTGGTCGATCACATGATCGCCGAACAGGCGCCGTGGCTGGACTACCTGGATTGACCGCATCAAGGGGCCCGGAGGGTGGCGATTATCCGCCGAGATCCGCCGCCCAGGCCGGTTTCTTACGCTGGGTCAGGCCCTTGGCGGCTGTTTTTTGTCGGCCTCAACCCTTGCGTTCAATCGCGACTCCCAGAACACTCGGCGCATTCCCCCGGGCCAACACGGGGGGCCATGACAACCGCGCGGCGCGGGCCAATGCCCCCGCGACGCACGAAGGGAGAAATTCATGACAATCCACAACAAGCTTCTGATGAGCACGGCGGCCGCGATGATAGCCATGTCCGGTGTCGCCTTTGCCGAAAGCCACGCCATGACCGGCCCCAACGGCGAGGCCCTGGCCGAAACCCAGGAATTCACCTACCGCGTTCTGGACGAGCATTCCTCGCTCGATCCGGGCATCGTCGAGGACGTGACCGGCTCCGAGGTCGTGCGCGACCTGTTCGAAGGTCTTTACAACGACAGCAAGACCGGCGCCACGCTGGAACCGGGCGTGGCCCTGTCGCACGACGTGTCCGATGACGGCATGACCTACACCTTCACCCTGCGCGAGGGCGCAGAGTGGTCCAATGGCGACCCGGTTACGGCCGGTGACTTCGTCTATGCCTGGCGCCGCGCGGCCAGCCCCGAACTGGCCTCGCCCTATGCCTGGTACATGAGCCTGATGTCGCTGGAAAACGTCGATGAAGTCATCTCCGGCGACGCGCCGCTCGAAGACCTGGGCGTGACCGCGATCGACGACTACACCCTCGAAGTGCGCCTGAAAGAGCCGCTGCCCTACTTCCCGCAGATGCTGACCCATGCGACCACCTTCCCGGTGCCGCAATCGGTGGTCGAGGAACATGGCGACCGTTGGACCCGCCCCGAGAACATCGTGTCCAACGGTGCCTATGTTCTGGAAGAGCATGTACCGCAGGAACGCTCGGTGCGCGTCAAGAACGACATGTACTGGGATGCCGAGAACACCATCGTGGAGCGCGTGACCGCCTTGGTCATCAACGACGAGAACCAGGCCCTGACCCGGTTCCTGGCCGGCGAGCTTGACCGCACCGAGGTGCCTGCCGGGCAGTTCCCGCGCCTCAAGGAAGAGCATCCCGACGAGGCGATCAGCTTCCCGCGGCTGTGCAACTACTACTATACCTTCAACCTGCGCGAGGACGGCCCCGAGGCTTTCAAGGACCAGCGTGTCCGCCAAGCCCTCGCCCTCGCCGTGGATCGCAACGTGATCGTTGAGAACGTTCTCGCCGGCGGTCAGAGCCCGGCCTACACCTTCACCCCCGCCGCGACCGCGAATTTCGAGGTGCCGGGCGTGGAGATGGCGGGGATGACCCAGCAAGAGCGCAACGCCAAGGCACAAGATCTGCTGGCCGAGGCCGGCTATGGCGCGGACAATCCGCTGTCCTTCGAAATGGTCTACAACACCTCGGATGCCCATCGGTCCGTGGCCGTCGCCATGAGCCAGATGTGGAACCAGACACTGGGTGTCGAAACCACGCTGGCCAACATGGAATGGCAGACCTTCCTGGAAGCACGCAACAACGGTGACTTCGAACTGGCCCGTGGCGCCTGGTGTGGTGACTACAACGAGGCGTCGACCTTCCTCGACCTGTTGCAGACCAATTCGGGCTACAACGACGCCAAGTATTCCAACGCCGAGGTCGACCAGCTGCTGGCCGATGCCAAGACGGCCGAGGACCCCGGCGCCAACTACACGCAGGTGGAACAGATCATCGCCGAGGAAATGCCGGTGATCCCGGTCTACCACTATGCCGGCGTCTACATGATGGACGAGAACCTGATCCCGTCCTGGCCCGTGGAGAACGTCCAGCAGAACTGGTATTCCAAGGACCTGTATTTCGTCGCTGACGAATAATATTGCCCGCTCATACGAAACCGGCCCGCGCCCCTTGTCCGGGGGGGGGCGGGTCACCGCCTTTCAGGACATCCGCCATGTTTGCCTATATTGTCCGGCGCCTCGCAATCGCCATTCCAACGATTCTGATCCTGGTCGTGATCAGCTTTCTGCTGATGTATTCTGCTCCCGGCGGGCCCTTCAATTCCGAACGCCCCTTGCCGGCCGAGGTCATGGCCAATCTGGAGGCCAAGTACGGCCTGGACCAGCCCATGTGGCGGCAGATGGTGTCCTATGTCTGGGGCGTTGTGACACAATTCGATTTCGGCCCGTCCTTCCAGTATACAGACCGGACCGTGAACGACGTCATCGCGCAGGGCTTCCCGGTGACACTGACCTACGGGCTGTGGTCCGCGATCGTGGCCATGGTGGTGGGCGTGTCGCTGGGCGTGTCCGCGGCAGTGCGCCAGAATTCCGTTCTGGATTACCTGGCCGTGGGCATCACCATCGGGGCGCAGGCATTGCCCAACTTCGTCATGGCGCCGATCCTGGTGCTGATCTTCACGCTGTGGCTGGGCTGGCTGCCCGGTGGCGGCTGGAACGGCGGGCAATGGGAATACGTCATCATGCCGGTGATCGCGCTGTCGACCTCCTACATGGCCTCGATCGCTCGGATCACGCGGTCGTCCATGCTGGAAGTGCTCAATTCCAATTTCATCCGGACTGCCCAGGCCAAGGGCCTGCCGATGCGGCGCGTGGTCCTGCGCCATGCCCTGAAGCCGGCGCTGCTTCCGGTGTTGTCATATCTCGGCCCGGCCATGGTGGGGATGATCACCGGCTCGGTCGTGGTCGATATCATCTTCTCGACCGGGGGCATCGGGCAGTTCTTCGTCAATTCGGCTTTCAACCGTGATTATGCCGTGATCATGGGGATCACGCTGCTGGTGGGTGTTCTGACCATCTCTTTCAACCTGATCGTCGATATCCTCTACGCCTGGATCGACCCGAAGATCCGCTACTGAGAAGGGGGCAGCGCCATGAAACTCGCAGAACCCGACGCCAAGATGCTGCAGGAGGTCGGCGCCTTGGCCGAGGTCAGGGGAAGGTCGCTCTGGGCCGACGCACGGGCACGTTTCCTGCGCAACAAAGCCGCCTTGATCGGGCTGGTGGTGCTGATCCTGATCTGTCTCTTCGCCGCCTTCGGAGGGCTGATCGCCCAGTATGAACGTGATTTCGTTGACTTCTCGCTAATGGGGGCGAATGCCTATCAAGGCAGTCCCTCGATCGAGACGGGGCATTACTTCGGCGTCGATATCGACGGGCGCGACCTTTACGCGCGAACGGTACAGGGCACGCGGATCTCGTTGCTGGTGGGGATCGTCGGCGCGCTGGTCGCGGTGCTGGTCGGAACGCTTTATGGTGCCACGGCGGGCTACATCGGTGGCCGGGTCGACAATATCATGATGCGCACGGTCGACGTGCTGATGTCGATCCCCTTCATGTTCGTGCTCATCCTGATGCTGGTGATCTTCGGCCGGTCGATCCTGATGCTATTCATCGGGATCGGGCTGATTTCCTGGCTGGACATGGCACGGATCGCCCGAGGTCAGACCCTTACCATCAAGAACAAGGAATTCGTCGAGGCCGCCGTGGCCACCGGCGTGAAGCCGCTGAAGATCATCCTGCGCCACGTGGTGCCCAACCTGCTGGGAATCGTCATCGTCTATGCCACGCTGCTGGTGCCGCAGATGATCATCTTCGAGAGCTTCATCTCCTACTTGGGGCTCGGGGTGCAGGAACCCAACACCTCGCTCGGCGCGCTCATGAGTCTCGGCACCAAGCAGATGAACAACGGCACGCTCTGGATGCTGTTCTACCCGCTCTTCTTCTTCCTGATCACGCTCTTTGCGTTCTTCTTCGTGGGCGACGGCCTGCGCGATGCGCTCGACCCCAAGGACCGCTGACCACATGGCGCTTCTCGATGTTTCCGACCTTACCGTAACCTTTCAGACCAACGATGGCCCGGTGAATGCGGTCAACGGGCTGGATTTCAGCGTGGCCGAGAAGGAGAGCCTCGCCATCGTTGGCGAAAGCGGATCGGGCAAGTCTCAGACGGCCTTTGCGATCATGGGTCTGCTGGCCAGGAACGGCGGAGCCACGGGCCGGGTCTCCTTTGACGGGACAGACCTTTTGTCGCTCTCTCGGCGGCAGCTCAACAAGGTGCGGTCCAACCAGATCGGCATGATCTTCCAGGATCCGATGACCTCGCTCAATCCTTACATCCGGGTCAGCGACCAGATGGCCGAGGTGCTGCAACTGCACAAGGGTCTGTCGAAGAAGGACGCCATCACCCAAGCCGTGCAGATGCTGGACGCGGTGCGCATACCCGATGCCCGGGCCCGGATCAGCATGTATCCGCACGAGTTTTCCGGCGGGATGCGCCAGCGGATCATGATCGCCATGGCGCTGCTGTGCCGCCCGCGCCTTCTGATCGCGGACGAGCCGACCACGGCGCTGGACGTGACCGTCCAGGCCCAGATCATGAAACTGCTGGCCGAGATCCGCGAGGAGTTCAACACCGCCGTGGTCCTCATTACCCATGACCTCGGTATCGTCGCGGATTTCTGCGACCGGACATTGGTGCTTTATGGTGGCCAGATCATGGAAGAGGGCCCGACGGGCTCGATCTTTGCCGATCCGTCGCACCCCTATACGACCGGGTTGCTCAAGGCGGTGCCGCGTCTTGATCGGGATACCGACAGCCTGCAGACCATCGCGGGCGAGCCGCCCGACATGTCGAACCTGCCACGGGGCTGCCCGTTTTCGCCGCGTTGCGAGATCGCCCGGGAGTACTGCTCCACGCGCAAGCTTTCGATCGAACCCCTGGGCGACGATCGCACCCGCGCCTGCCACGCCAGCCCCGCGGAAATGAAGCAGGAGTTGCAGAATGGCTGATCCGATCCTGTCCATCCGTGATGTATCCGTGACCTTCGATGTGCGTCCGAAGGGGGCCTGGCCCTGGACGCCTTCGTTGAAGCTTCACGCGGTCAGCAAGCTTTCGGTGGACCTGATGCCCGGCGAAACACTGGGCCTCGTGGGTGAAAGCGGGTCGGGCAAGTCAACGCTGGCCCGTGCCGTGATCGGCACGATCCCCCATTCCGGTGGCCAGATCATCTACGAGGGCCGTGACCTCGCGCAGATGACGCCACAGGAAACCCGCCGCCATCGCCGCGACGTGCAGATGGTGTTCCAGGACCCGCTGGCGGCGTTGAACCCGCGCATGACTGTTGGCGACATCATCGCCGAACCCCTGATCACGCACGAACCCGACACCCCCCGCAAGGAGGTCAAGGCCCGGGTCGCGGCGATCATGGACAAGGTCGGGCTGCTTCCCAACCTGATAAATCGCTACCCGCACGAGTTTTCGGGCGGACAGTGCCAGCGGATCGGGATCGCGCGAGCGCTTATCCTCAAGCCCAAGCTTCTGGTCTGTGATGAGCCGGTCTCGGCGCTGGATGTCTCGGTGCAGGCACAGGTGGTCAACCTGCTCAAGGACCTGCAGGCGGAAATGGGACTTTCGATGATCTTCATCGCCCATGACCTGAGCGTTGTGAAACACATCTCGGACCGGATCATGGTCATGTACCTGGGCTGCCCGATGGAGGTCGGCCCGGCCAGGGCCGTCACCGCGATGCCGCGCCATCCCTACACGCAAGCGCTGATTTCCTCGGTGCCGATCCCCGACCCGGTGCTGGAGGCCGCCCGCGAAAGACCCGTTCTGGAGGGTGATTTGCCCAGCCCGCTCAGCCCGCCGTCGGGGTGTGTCTTCCGCACCCGCTGCCCCAAGGCACAGCCCAGCTGCGCCCGGGCGCGTCCGGCGATGGAGGCGGCAGAGCCCGACCGGCTGGTGGCCTGCCCCTTCCAGGAGGCCGAGAAGGTGCTGGCAGAGGCCTAGAATGCATCGGGCGGCGGGCCGGCTGGTCGGTCATCCCGGGCCAAATGCCCGCCCGGCCTGTCGATGGGCCGCCGCGCCTGGAACAAGCTGCGAAAAACCGGGCGCCGTTTTCCTGCTTGCCGGGTGCGCACCATGGAAAATCAATAGGTTGGAGCGGTTCGCGCGAATGAGAATGAATGCGGCCCGCTTCAGTAATCCCGTTCGTAGAAGACACCGAGGCTCGACTCGCCCTCGGACCCGAAGCTGCCGCGCGCGGTGACATCGTCGGTGACATCCAGGTTCAGGTTGATCTCGGAGGTGCCATCGGCACCGACGGTGATATCGGTGTAGACGTTCTCCGAGATATACTTTCCGGCGCGCACGGCGGCGTTGCCGTCCTCGTCGGTGGTGACGTCGAAATCGTCCAGGTCCAGCCCTTCGCGCAGCCCCTCCAGAGCGCCGCCCCCGCCGCGCCCCGATAGCGTGGCCACGGCCGAGGCCAGTTGCACCGCCTGCAACGGGCTGATCGACGACAAGTCCCGCCCGAAGAGCAATTGGGCCAAAACCTCGTCCTGAGGCAACTCGGGGCTACTCTCGAAGCGCACCTCCGGGTTGTCCGCGGGCCCCTCGATGATGATCGACACATCGGTGCCCGAGCGGGCCTCGGTCCGGGCGACAAGGCGCAGGTAGGGGGCGAAATCCCCCTGCAACTGGGCATACCCCTCGGTCAGGTCGAAACGCTGACCAAGGATATCGAGGCGCCCGCGCAGCAGGTCGAAACGCCCGATGGGCACGACGGCGGCACTGGTGCCGGTCAGCCGGAGCGACCCGCCCAGTTCCGCATCCAGCCCGCGGCCGCGCACGAAGATACGCGCCGGGGCATCGATCTGCAGGTCCAGAGGGTAGGGGCGGGCGGTAGACTCGTTCTGGTTCCCGGTTTCGGGGCTTGCGCCCAAGCCGGCCCGGTCCAACGTCCGCAGCACCGCGGCACCGGGGGCGACGTGGGTGACGCGCGGCAGGTCGCCGAGGGTCGAAACGGGGCTCGAAGGCACCCGGATCTCGGTCCGGCCGATGTCGATCGCGCCGCTGATGCGCGCGCCCCCGGTCAGCGGCCCGTCAACGCGGATGGTGCCATCCGCCCGGGTTTCGTACAGGGCAGGGTCGCGCAGCCGGGCGCGTTGCAGATCGATGGCCAGGTCGGCGGTATTGGGCGCCAACAGCCCGATGCTGCCGCTGGCTTCGACTTGCCCCCCCGCGGCCAGGTCGCCCGCGATGTCCAGCCGCGCCTGCGCGCCGCCGAGGCCGATCCGGCCCGAGATCGCCTCGATCGCTTGGCCGAGG
Organism: Salibaculum sp.; assembly: GCF_035270045.1. Lineage (NCBI taxonomy): Bacteria > Pseudomonadati > Pseudomonadota > Alphaproteobacteria > Rhodobacterales > Roseobacteraceae > Salibaculum > Salibaculum sp. Next base: position 138,013 of record NZ_DATFIP010000055.1, on the reverse strand, counting down.
TTCGGGGCCGTCAGGCGTCCGTCCGACAGCGTGACCTCGCCCGAAAGCGAGCCCGGGCGCGCCGGCCCGTTCACCGACAGGTCATAGCGGGCCAGCCCGCTGATCTGGCGTGGTGCGATGAAGGCATTGGCCAGGCCCAGCGGGGCTTGCCCGGCCAGGTCCAGCGCGAGTTGCCCGTCGTTGCCCACCCGGCCGGCAGCCTGACCGGTCGTGTCTGCGGGGCCGGTGCCGCTGCCCGACACCTGCCAGCCGCGGGCGTCCTGCCTGGCCTCGATCCGCGCCGTGGCCGGTCCGGAGAAATCCGGTGCCAGGAGGCCCACATCTGCAAGCCGGATGTCCAAGTTGGCGCGGGCCAGCCCGTCATCGCCGATGTCCACGTTGCCTTGAGCACTGATATTTGGAAGGCTTGCGCGCAGCCCGCTCAGGGCGATGCGCCCGCTTGGCCTCTGGTCGAATTCGGCCCGTACCTCGCCCGCACCGCGCAGCAAGGGGTCGATCCCCGCCGGCCCGGCGCGCAGGTCCTGCGTGGTGGCCGTCAGCCCGGCCTGCGCCGCGCCGGTTCCGGTCTCGTAGCTGCCGCGGGCCTCGACGGTCACCGCTCCGCCCAGCCGCAGGCCCGTCAGGCCCGAGAACCGTGACAGGTCGCGGGCGTCCAGCACGGCCCGGCCAGCCAAGGCATAGTCCTCGCCCTCGGGTGTGGCCGTGACCTCGGCGTTCAGCCTGGTGTCGGATGCGGTCAGGACCGTATCGGCGGTGATAACCCCGCCGCTGTCGGTGCGCAGGCGGGCATCGAGACGGCCCGGACCGGACAGGTCGGGGTCGATCCGGCCGAGGTCCGTGATGCGGGCCTCGACCGTGCCCGTGGCGGCCTCGGGGGTGATCTCGGCGCGGGCGTCGGCGCTCAGGTGGTCGCCCCGCAGGGTCAGGTTTTCAAGCCGGGTGCCGCTCTCGTCGCGCGCGCCGGTCAGTGTCAGGCGCGTCGCGCCGGTCAGGAGCGGGTCGAGTTGGGCGATGCCCAGGCCCAGATCGCGGGTTCCGGCGCTCAGGTCGACGTCGAAGATGCCATCGAAGGGCTGCAGGGACCCCGAAAGCACAATCTGCCCGTCCCCGCGCAGCGGACGGCCCACGAGCCCCGAGAATCGGCCGAAATCCTGCGCCTCGATCCGGGCGTTGGTATGGGTGCGAAACCGGGTCTCGGGGCCACTGACGATGGCATTGGCCCGTGCCGACAACCCTGCCCCCTGCAGGGTCAGGGCCTGCACCACGAAAGGTTCGCCTTCCAGCCGGGCAAAGCGCAGGTTGCCCCGGATGTCGGATCCGAGCGCCCGCGCCTGGGCGGGGTCGGCCGGTGCGATGCCCGCGGCGGAATAGTCCAGGTCGGCGGTAAAGCGCCCGCGGTCCGCGCCCGCGCCCTCGGTGATGGTGCCCGCCCCGCGCAGGGTCAGACGGTTTACGGAAACGTCCGGGTTCTCAAGCGCCCGTGCGCTGAACCGGCCCGTCCAGCGCTCGCCCGCCGCCGCGTCGTAGCGAAGGTCGACGCTGGCCTCTGCGACCTCGGTGCGGGGCCCCGAGACGGGCAGGCGGACCGGCTGGCCATCCGCCGCCGCCATGCGGCCTGTCAAATCGAAGGCCTCGGGCCAGCCCTGCGCCCCGATCCGTGCCGATCCGCCCAGCCTCAGTTGTTCGGCCTCGATGGACAATGACGTCAGGTCCAGTGCCCCTTCGGCCTCGCGGACCCCCGAGACCAGCATACTGGACGAGGGCCCGAAGAAGGGGTGGTAGTCCTTTTGCAACAGCGGCCGCAGGTCGCCGGTCAGGGCCAGGTTGAACCAGGTTTCGTCCCCCGCCTCGGCCGCGTCGCCCTCGCGGCCCAGCTGGAACCGCCCGGTGACCCGCTCGGCCCCGTCGGTCGCGAGGGCAAGCTCTGCATCGAAGGCGGTGATCGGCGCGTCGCCTGCAACCTCCAGCCGCAGGGCCGGGCGGCCGGGCAGGCCCAGCATTCGCGCTGCGATGCCGTCCTGTCCCTCTTCGGCCACAAGGGACAGCGCGAGTTGGCCGGCGGCCTCGTCATAGCGGGCGTCTAGGGCGAAGCGCCCGGTCTTGGCGTCCACCCGTTCCAGCGTAAGCTCGGCATCGGCCAACCCACCGACCAGCGACAGCGCCCCTGCCAGCCGCGCAGAGACGGGCTCGCCGAGGAAGGGTTCGGCGATCTCGATCCGCTCCGCGCGGATCTCTCCGATCTCGACCGAGACGGGCAGGTCGGGCAAAGCAAAGGGGGTGGCCTGCGCGCTAGGCACCTCGGGGCCGCCTGCGGGTTCCGGTACCCGGTTCAGGATGATCCGGTCGGCGGCCAGTTCCTCGATCCGAATCTCGCCCGACAGCAGGGCCGCGCGGTTCCATTGCAGGCTGGCGTCCTCCAGCCGCAGCCAGACACCGGTATCGTCGGCGATTGTGATCGCCGCGACCGTTGCACGCGAGGACAACGCGCCTTCGAAGCCTTCCAGCCGAACCTCTCGGCCCAGGCCGGAGGTCGCATCCTCGATCAGGCCGGTCAGGAAGCCGCGGTCGTCCTCGGCCTGTTGGGCCGGTGCCGGAGTGACCAATGCAATGCAGAGGGGCACGAAGCAGAGGGAGAGTCGGGTAAACCGCATCAGAAAGCCTGCCCGATGCCGAGGTAGACTTCCAGCCGTTCACCCGCGTCGGGGCCGCTTGCCGGGGCGGCAAGGTCCAGCCGGATCGGCCCGATCCCGGTGTCGTAGCGCAGGCCCAGGCCTGCGCCGGACTGCCAGCTCCCGCTGCCGAAATCGAAGGCATCCGCGCCGATGAAACCGGTGTCGTAGAATCCCACGACACCGATGTTCTCGGTGATCCCGACACGGGCCTCGGCCTGTGCGCCCACGAAGGCCCGCCCGCCGATCTCGTTGCCGCCGCCCAGGTCCACGGCCAGGGACTGGAACGGTTGGCCCCGCACCGTGCCGCCGCCACCCGAGAAGAACAGGAAGCTGGCGGGAACGTCCACGGCCTGCGCGCCCCAGACTGCCCCGGCCTGGCCGCGCAGGGCCAGTGTGACGTGGTCCTCGGCGCCAAAGCTGCGATAGACGCGCCCGTCGCCGTAGACCCGCACCCCGTTGCCGCTGTCCGCCAGGCCCAAGAAGGGCATGATCTCGAGGTGGGCATAATATCCCGAGGTGGCGTCGAACTCGTTGTTGCGGCGATCGCGCGTGCCCGCGATGGGCAGGGTCAGCACCTGGTAGCGGCGCGTTCCTTGCGAATCCTCGACCTCGCCCGCGCGGTAGCCCAGCCCAAGCTCGACCACGGCCTCGTCCCGGATGCGGCGGATGAAGCCTGCCTCGACCATTATCCGGCGTTCGACGAACTGTGGATCGTCTCGCTGCTCGATCGCCAGATCAGCATAGAAATCGGTGTCCGAGCGGAATGTCGCCGGGCGCAGGAAGCTGGCGGTCAGGCCATAGTCGATGCCCCCGGTGGTGCCGGCCAGCCCCGTGATATCTGCCTCGATGCGGAGCCGTTCCGCGCCGCCAAGCAGGTTGCGATGCAGCCAGAAGCTCGACAGCGTCAGCCCCGAAACGGTGGAATACTCGGCCCCGAAGCCAAGCCGCCGCAGGGGCTGTTCGACGATGCGCAGGGCAATGGGCAGTGTCTCGTCCGTATTGGCCTCTTCACCCTCGATCACCGTGGCCGAAGCGAAGGCCCCAGTGCGGCGCAGGTTGGCCTCGGCCCGGGCGATTGCGGCGGGATCGAAACGGTCGCCCGGGCGCAGACCGGCGATGGACCGGATGCGCGCGGGGCGGCTGCGCTCGACCCCGGTCACGGCGATCTCGCCGTAGCGCAGCACCGGGCCGGGCGCGATCCGCACCGCCACGTCCAGTTCCCGAGCCGGGTGGTTGGCTGTGATGTCCTGTTGGATGGGTTCGGCCAGCGCGTGACCCTCGGCGCGCCAGCCTGCAATGGCCGCGCGTGTGGCCTCGCGGATGACGTTGCTGCGGGCGGGGTTCCCGGTGGCAAACCCCTCGGGCAGTGTGGTAGCCGCTGCTACCGGTGCCACCCGGGTGCGGCCGAAGCTGAAGCGCGGGCCAGGCTCGATGCGCAGTTCGACCTGCCCAACCGAGGCGCGCGGCAGCAACGGGTCAAGCGTCACTGCCTCTTGCCCATCGACGCGGATCGAGATCGTGCCGCCGTAGTGGCCGGCCTGGTAGAGCCCGGTCAGAAGCCGTTCGTAATCGGCCCGGGCGGCGGCGACATAATCCTGCGGGGCCTCGGCACCGTCACGCTCCAGTGCCACCAGGAGCGATGCGTTGCGAAGTTGCGATTCCAATGCCTCGTCACCGCCTTCAAGGGTCAGGCGCACATCCTGGGCGGCAGCCCAGAGTGGCCAGAGCCAGATCGTGATAGCGATGAAACCGGTCAGAAGTCGCACGCATCCCCCTTGAAGCGCAGCCTCGTTGCCAAGTTGTAACCCGGACATCCGAAAGGTGAAACGCGAAACCGTCGAACAGGCGGGCGCTTGCTGCCGTCAACCCGCGAACGGGTCCCGGGCGTAGCCGACCCCGGCAAGATACAGCCCGTCGGGCGGACAGACCGGGCCGCAGGCGGCGCGGTCGCGCGCCTCGAGTGCCGTTTTCACCCGGACAGGGTCCCAAGCGCCGACGCCGACCCGTTCCAGAGTGCCCACGAAACTGCGCACCTGGTTGTGCAGGAAGGACCGCGCGCGGACATGAAACCGGAATTCCATGCCGCCTTCGGGGCGGGGGTGCTGCTCGATCTCCAGCGCGTCCAGCGTCTTGACCGGGCTGTCGGCCTGGCAGATCGAGGATCGAAATGTCGTGAAATCGTGCCGCCCCAACAGGTGCGCCGCACCCGCGCGCATCGCCTCGATGTCCAGCCTTTGCGGAACCCGCCAGGCAAGGCCCTTGTCGTGGGTAAGGGGCGGGCGGCGTGCCACCAGGCGGAAATCGTAGCGTCGTTCGACCGCCGAGAAACGCGCGTGCCAGTCCGGGGCCACGCGCGCGCAATCGAGAATGGCCACGGGCGCGGGTCGCAGGTGGTAATTCAGCGCCTCGGACAGGCGGAACGGGGCCCAGTCCTTGTCGAGGTCGCAATGGGCCACCTGGCCCAGGGCGTGAACTCCCGCATCGGTGCGCCCGGCGCCGACGATGGCATGGGGACGGCGTTCCAGCCGGGCCAGCGCGCCCTCGATGGCGCCTTGCACCGTCGACAGTTCGGTCTGGCGCTGCCAGCCGTGAAAGGGCTGACCGTTGTATTCGACCTTGAGCGCGTAGCGGGGCATGGGCAGGCCTTAGGCTCGGGTGGGGGCGAAATCAATCCCTACACATTGCCCGGCCGCCCGCCTATCTTTGCGCCGAATGGCCAGGAAAGGGGCGGTGGTGGTTCTTTCGAGCCTTGTAGACGGGATTTCGCGCGGGGTGGACAGGGTGACCGGCACCGTTTCCGCGCCCTTCACCGATCCGGTGATCCGACTTGGCGTCACGGGGCTGAGCCGCGCGGGCAAGACCGTCTTCATCACCTCGCTGGTGGCCAACCTTCTGGACCGGGGGCGGATGCCGCAGTTCCAGCCGGCCGCGCGCGGGGCGATCCGGGCCGCCTACCTGCAACCGCAGCCCGACGATACCGTGCCCCGTTTCGACTACGAGGCGCACTTGGCAGACCTGACCGCGCGTGATCCGCAATGGCCCGAAAGCACTCGCCGGATTTCCGAACTGCGCCTTTCGCTGAAGGTTCAGCCGGGCGGGCTTATCGGGTCAGTTCAGGGGCCGCGGACGGTGCATGTCGATATCGTCGATTATCCCGGCGAATGGCTGCTGGATTTGTCGCTGCTTGACAAGGACTTCGCAGGCTGGTCCGCCGAAGTCCTGGCCCGGATCGAGGACCGGCCCGGGGGGAGCGACTACTTGGCGGAACTGGCTGGCACCGATGCTTCGGCCAGACTAGACGAACCCGTGGCGCAGCGGCTGGCCCGGGCCTATACCGCGCACCTTAACGCCGCCCGGGAGGCGGGTTATTCTGATTGCACGCCGGGGCGGTTCATGCTCCCCGGCGACATGGAAGGCTCGCCCGTGCTGACCTTCGCGCCGCTTCGAGCGGTGGAAAGACCCGGTCGCCACAGCCTGTGGCGCGAATTCGAACGCCGTTTCGACAGCTACAAGCGCAACGTGGTCAAGCCGTTCTTTCGCGACCACTTCGCGAAAATCGACCGGCAGATCGTGCTGGTCGATGTTCTCGGCGCGATCCATGCCGGTCCGCGTGCGGTCGAGGACTTGCGCCGCGCCATGGCCGATATCCTGACGGCTTTCCGGCCCGGGCGAAACGATGTGCTCAGCCGCCTGCTTATGGGGCGACGTATCGACCGGGTGCTTTTCGCTGCGACCAAGGCCGATCACCTGCACCATGAACAGCACCCCCGTCTGACCGCGATCACGGAGAGCCTGCTGCGCGAGGCGCGCGACCGTGCCGCCTTTGCCGGGGCCGAGGTGCGCGCCATGTCCATTGCCGCCCTGCGCGCCACGGACGAGGATCGCGTGACCCATGACGGGGCCGAACTGGCGGTGGTGCGGGGGCGCCTTCTGGGTTCGGACAAGCGCGCGGCCTTTCATCCCGGCGCCCTGCCCGAGGATCCGGCCCACCTTCTGGCCCCGGCGCGCAAGGGCGCGGAAGCCTGGCTGGATGCGGATTACGAGGTGATGCGCTTCGCGCCGCTTCCGCTGACGCTGAAACCGGGCGAGGGGCCGCCGCACATCCGGCTGGACCGGGCCGCACAATTCCTGCTGGGGGACAGGCTATGAGCAAGGGGCCGGTGTTGATCGACCTGGACGACAGTGACGTGATCGCGCCGGATGCCGCGCCGCCGGTGCCCGAGGACGCACCCGACCGGGCCGCGATGCAGACGGCCGCGCATCTGGCCGCGCGGCGGGGATCGCGGCTCGCGCGGTGGTTCTGGGGCAGCCTGCTGGCGCTGGTGGGCTTTGCCGTCTCGGTTACCGCATGGGATTTCATCACGGGGCTGCTGGCACGGTCGCCGCTTCTCGGGACATTGGCGCTGGGACTGACGGGGATATTCTGCCTTGTGCTTGTTTTGATCGCGCTGCGGGAACTGTCGGCGCTCTTGCGGCTGCGCCGGGTGGATCGGCTGCAATCGCGGTCTGCCGAGGCTCTGACCGATGGCGCGCTGGGCGCGGCGCGCGAGGTCACGGATGGCCTGCTGGCGCTCTACAAGGACCGTGAGGATACCGCCTGGGGCCGCGCGGCTTTCAAGGACCGGCAGGCCGAGGTGCTGGACGCGGACGCGTTGCTGGGGCTGGCCGAGACCGCGATGCTGGAACCCCTGGACAAGCGCGCAAGACTGGAGGTCGAGGCCGCCGCCCGCCGGGTGGCGACGGTCACGGCGGTGGTTCCGCTCGCCTTTGCGGACATCTTCACCGCGCTTTCGGCCAATATCGGGATGATCCGCCGCATCGCGGAAATCTACGGTGGCCGGTCGGGCGCGCTGGGCAGCTGGCGGTTGACCCGCTCGGTGCTGACGCATCTGGTGGCCACGGGGGCGGTAGCCGTTGGCGATGACCTGATCGGCTCGGTCGCTGGCGGTGGGGTCCTGTCCAAGGTCTCCCGCCGCTTTGGCGAGGGGGTGGTTAACGGGGCGCTCACCGCGCGCGTGGGCGTGGCGGCGATGGAGGTTTGCCGCCCTCTGCCCTTCGGCAGCGTTGCGCGCCCCTCGGTCAGCGGCATGGTCAAGCGGGCCCTGACGGGGCTTTTCACGCGGCCCTAGCGCAGGATCGGGACCTCGCCGGGTTTCTGGCGATCGACCACGGCCGCGCGCATGCTGGCCCCGATCCGGTGCGCCAGCGCCGACCAGGACCGGGCCTGCGCCTCGCTCAGTTCCTCGGCCAGGACCCGATCGAAAAGCGTCAGCCAGGTCTCGAACATGCCGGGGCGGACATTTCCGGCGGCCACGTGCACTTGCACCGGGTTGCCGTCGTAGACCCGCTCATGCCGGATCGCGTTGCACCAGAAACGGACGATCTTTTCTTCATGGGCGGGCCAATCGTCGACATGAACGGCAAAGACTGGCCCCAGCTTGGGATGGGCGCGGACACGTTCGTAGAAACGGGCGACGACGCGGGCGATCTCGTCCTCCGAGACATCGAATTTCGGCGGCAACGGCATGGCGGATGAATAGGTCATCACCCAGGCCGGGCCAAGGGGTTGATTCAGGACAAGGCAGCCGGGTCGCCGGATGGGCAGGGTGCCCCCATGGAAGATCACGGACACAGCCAATCCGAAGTGGAGGCCCGCATCAACGCCCCCGCCGGGCGTGGCCACCTGCGCGACATGATCTACGGGGCCATCGACGGGTCGGTCACGACCCTCGCGATTGTCGCGGGGGTGGCCGGCGCCGGGCTTTCGCCCTTCGTCATCGTGGCGCTGGGGTTGGCCAATGTTCTGGCGGACGGGTTTTCAATGGCCGCCGGCAATTACTCGGCCACCAAGGCCGAACTGGACGAGATCAAGCGCCTGCGCGCCGTGGAGGCACGCCATATTCGCGACAATCCCGAGGGCGAGCGGCGGGAAGTGCGCGAGATCCTGCGCGCCAAGGGACTGGACGGCACCGTGCTGGAGGACGCCGTGGCGGCCATCGCGGCCGACCGGAAAGCCTGGATCGACCTCATGATGGAGGGCGAATACGGCCTTTCGATGGTCGAGCCGCGGCCGCTGCGGGCCGCACTGGCGACCTTCGCCGCCTTTCTGCTGGCCGGCATGGTGCCGCTTGTGCCCTTTCTCCTGGTGGTTCCGACGCCGTTCGGCTGGTCGTTCGGGCTGACGATGGGGGTCTTCTTCGCCGTTGGCGTCTGGAAAAGCCGCTGGTCGCTGGCGCCCTGGTGGCGTTCGGGCACCGAGACCCTGGTGATTGGCGGCACTGCCGCAGCCATCGCCTATGGTGTGGGGACGCTTTTTGCGGCCTGACGCCGGGCGCGCCGGGGCCTGCCTCGCCCCCTACTTTACCCCTGCCGCGACGGGGCCTATAAGCGGTCCTGACATGAGACACGCACGGCCCATCATCCGAATTACGACCCCGGCGCTCTGACCCTGATCAGTGCCGCCGGGCAAAGGTGTCCGAGAGATTCGCACCGATCCGAGCAGCCGTGACCCATTTCCGAATTTCGAAGGACGCGACACGATGTGCGCCGACACGCCCGACTACAAAGACACCCTGAACTTGCCGAAAACCGATTTTCCCATGCGCGCGGGCCTGCCCAAGCGCGAGCCAGAATGGCTGGCCCGCTGGGACAGCATCGGCATCTACGACCGCCTGCGCGAGAAAGAGGGTCGCACGCCCTTCGTGCTGCATGACGGCCCGCCCTATGCCAACGGGCACCTTCACATTGGCCACGGTCTGAACAAGACGATCAAGGACATCATCGTGCGCAGCCACCAGATGATGGGGCATGACAGCCGATATGTGCCCGGATGGGATTGCCACGGCCTGCCCATCGAGTGGAAGATCGAGGAACGCTACCGTGAAAAGGGCCAGGACAAGGACCAGGTGGATGTCATCGACTTCCGCCAGGAATGCCGCCGCTTCGCCGAGGGCTGGATCGACATCCAGCGCGACGAGTTCAAGCGCCTTGGCATCACCGGCAACTGGGCCGATCCCTACCTGACCATGGATTTCCACGCCGAGCGCGTTATCGCCGAGGAATTCATGAAATTCCTCATGACCGGAACACTCTACCAGGGGTCCAAGCCGGTGATGTGGTCGCCGGTGGAAAAAACCGCCCTTGCCGAAGCCGAGGTTGAATACCACGACAAGGAAAGCTTCACGATCTGGACGAAGTTCCGCGTGGCCGGCATTGAGGGCACCGACGCGCTGACCGATTACCTCGTCGATCTGCACGGTGAGGCGGGCCATTCCGCCGCGGTGATGGCGCTGGCCGAGGATTTCCGCGATGCCAGCGTCGTCATCTGGACCACGACGCCCTGGACCATTCCGTCGAACAAGGCGGTCGTCTTTGGTGCGGATATTTCCTACGGCCTATATGAGGTGCTGGACACGCCCGAAGAATGCTGGGCCCGCGCGGGCGAGAAATTCCTGCTCGCCGACAATCTGGCGGCTGACGTCATGGCGCGGTCGCGCCTGGACGACGGCCAATGGAGGCGCCTTCGCACAGTCGCCGCCGTCGAGCTTTCCTGCCTGACACTTTCGCATCCCCTTGCCGGGGCCGAGGGCGCGGGCGGCGAATGGGACGCCCCGCGCGATTTCCGCGCCGCTGATTTCGTCACCGACGAGGAAGGCACCGGGTTCGTCCACTGTGCGCCCAGCCACGGGATGGAGGAATACGAGCTTTACCGCGAACTTGGGATGCTCGATCAGGTCATCACCTACAACGTGATGGACGATGGCAGCTTCCGCGACGACCTGCCGTTCTTCGGCGGCAAACGAATCCTGCGTGAAAAGCCCAAGAAGGGGAACTGGGAAGGCGACGCCAACGCCGCCGTGATCGCCAAGTTGACCGAGGTCGGCGGGCTTCTGGCGCGTGGCAAGATCAAGCACAGCTATCCGCATTCCTGGCGGTCCAAGGCGCCGGTGATCTATCGCAACACGCCGCAGTGGTTTGCGGCCATCGACCGCCCTGTGGGCGACGGGCAGGACGAGCACGGCACGACGATCCGTGAACGCGCGCTCAAGTCGATCAACGAACTTGTCAGCTTCACCCCGACGTCGGGGCAGAACCGCCTGCGGTCGATGATGGAAACCCGCCCCGACTGGGTGCTGTCGCGGCAACGCGCATGGGGGGTGCCGTTGACCTGTTTCATCCGCAAGGGCGCGCTGCCCACCGACCGGGATTTCCTGCTGCGCGACGCGGTCGTGAATGCCCGCATCGCCGAGGCTTTCGAGGCAGAGGGCGCGGACGCCTGGTACCAGCCCGGCGCCAAGGCGCGGTTTCTGGGCGACGACTACGACCCCGAGGACTGGGAGCAGGTCTTCGACATCCTCGATGTCTGGTTCGACTCCGGCTCGACCCATGCCTTCGTGCTGCGCGACCGCGCGGACGGCACACCCGACGGTATCGCCGATGTCTACATGGAAGGCACCGACCAGCACCGCGGCTGGTTCCATTCCTCGCTCTTGCAGGCTTGCGGCACCAAGGGCCGTGCGCCCTATCGCAACGTGGTCACCCACGGGTTCACGTTGGACGAGAAGGGCAACAAGATGTCCAAGTCGCTGGGCAATGTCGTCGCGCCCGATGACGTGGTCAAGCAATACGGCGCCGATATCCTGCGCCTGTGGGTGGCGCAGACGGACTACATGGCCGATCAGCGCATCGGGCCGGAAATCCTCAAGGGTGTGGCCGACAGCTATCGCCGGCTGCGCAACACCCTGCGGTTCCTGCTGGGCGCGCTGGCGCATTTCGAGGAAAGCGATCGGGTTGATCCCGCCGACATGCCGGAACTGGAGCGCTGGGTGCTGCATAGGGTGGCAGAGCTGGACGCTCTGGTGCGAGACGGCTATGCCCGGTTCGATTTCCAAGAGGTATTCCAGGCGCTGTTCAACTTCGCCACCGTGGAGCTTTCCGCCTTCTATTTCGACATCCGCAAGGACGCGCTTTACTGCGACGGTGACAGCGACCGCCGCCGCGCCGCGCTGACCGTGCTGGATGTCTTGTTCCACAGATTGACGACCTGGCTGGCGCCGGTGCTTGTCTTCACAATGGAAGAGGTCTGGCTGGAACGGTTCCCGGGCGAAGACAGTTCCGTCCACCTTGTGGATTTCCCGGAAACGCCGGGGGCATGGCGCAACACCGAACTGGCCGAAAAATGGGCCACCGTGCGCCGTGTGCGCCGGGTCGTGACCGCAGCGCTGGAGGTGCAGCGCCGGGATAAGGTGATCGGGGCCTCGTTGGAGGCTGCGCCGATTGTGCACGTGGATGCCGCGGCGAAGGCGATCCTGGATACAGTTAGCTTCGAGGATATCTGCATCACCTCCTCCATTAGCGTGACCAAGGACCCGTCGCCCGCCGAGGCCTTCCGCCTGCCGGAGGTCGCGGGAGTGGGGGTGGTCTTCGAGAAGGCCGAAGGCGAGAAATGTGAGCGCTGCTGGAAAATCCTGCCGGACGTGGGCCGCCACGCCCACCCGGGTGTCTGCGGGCGTTGCGACGCGGCGCTGAGCTAGACATCGCCGCCCGCGCTTGATCCAGATCAGCGCGGGCGTGTTGCATGCAGTGTCTTGATTCCGGAAGAATGACAAAGGAGACAGGCGAATGGCACATCCCAGCAAGACAGAGCTGCGCGACCGGATGATGGCGCTTGAGGCGGAAGAGCTTCGGGCTGCCCGTGATCACTACGAGGCGTTTCTCAAGGACAGCCGCCTGGCCGAGAACGAACCTCACGAACGTGACGAGATGGCCGCGGCGCGCGTTGCCGCCGACCTGGCCCATGGTTTCGACGATCCGATACACGACCACGAGGCCAAGATCGACGCGCTCGAGTCGCTGGACATTGGGCCAAGCACCGAGGTCGGCCCCGGCGCGGTGGTCACGCTGAACGGGCGGCACTTCATCATCGCCGTTTCGACCCGCAGGTTCGACTGCGGCGGTGTCACCTACATGGGGATTTCGCAGGAAAGCCCGATCTACAAGAAAATGGTTGGGTTGAAGGCGGGCGAGAGTTTCGATCAGAACGGCATCGAGATGGTGATCGACGAGGTTCTCTAGGCCTTGTCGTCGATGCCGTGCAGCGCCTGCTGCACCGGACCGGCCAGCAGCAGGTAGAGCGAGGTCACGATCAGTCCGCCTGTCACACCGGGACCGGGGTCGAAGCCGGTCCAGGCGGCATAGCCCGCGAGTGCCGTCCAGATCACCGCCACCGGCAGCGAGAGGGTCCGCCAGCGCCGGGTCCGCACGGGGTGGATGAACTTCACTGGCAGGAACATGGCAACGGTCAGCGCGGTGACCACCCCCAGGCAGATCGCCCAGTGTGGCTCGGTCGCGAAAAGCACCAGAACGGCCATGTTCCAGCACCCGGGGAAGCCCTGGAAGGAATTGTCGGTGGTTTTCATGCTGGTGTCGGCGAAATAGAGCGCCGAGCCGTAGGTTATGACGATCACAGCCGCCCAGCCTGACCATCCGTCCATCAGCCCGCTGGCATAAAGGGCATAAGCCGGGATGAAGACGTAAGTCAGGTAGTCGATGATCAGGTCCAGAAGGACGCCGTCGAACCGGGGGGCGTATCGCTTGACGTCGTAGCGGCGGGCCAGCGGCCCGTCGATGCCGTCCACCGCGAAAGCGACGACCAGCCAGACGAACATGATGGCCCAGTCCTGCTGGATCGCCTCGAGCATTGCGAGCATGGCAAAGACGGCACCGGTCCCGGTGAGCAGGTGAACGGCGAGGGCCTTGTTGTGATCTGTCATGCGGCTGTCATGTCGGATTTGGCGTCGCGGTGCAAGCGGGCCGGGCCTGTCAAAAGGAAAGGGCTGCGCCACGCTGCACGGCTTGGGCGGGGGCTTTGCCACCGTCGGTCTGCGACCGGCTCCCCCACGGTATTTGTGACCCAAAGAAGCGATCAGTTGCCCGACCGCGGATGCGCGCGATCGTAGACCTCCATGAGGCGGGCGGTATCCACGGCGGTGTAGGACTGCGTGGTAGAGAGCGAGGCGTGGCCCAGCAGGTCCTGGATGGCACGCAGGTCGCCGCCGGCCGACAGCAGGTGCGTGGCGAAGCTGTGGCGCAGGGCGTGGGGCGTGGCCGTGGCGGGCAGGCCCAGTTGCAACCGCGCCTGTTCGGTCACCTTCTGGATCGCGCGCGGCGACAGCGCCCCGCCGCGCAGGCCACGAAAGAGCGGGGTGTCGGGGTCCAGCCGATGGGGGCAGGTCTCGGTATAGGCCATGACCGCGTTGCGCGCGGCGGGCAGCACCGGGACCAGCCGTTCCTTGCCGCCCTTACCGCGGATGCGCAAGCTTTGCCGCAGCGGCGCATCTTGGCCCCGCAGCCCCAGCGCCTCGGAGATGCGCAGCCCGCAGCCGTAGAGCAGCGTCACCACCGCCGCGTCACGGGCGGCGATCCATGGCTCGGCCGCCTGGAGCTCCACCTGGCCGAGCATTTGCCGGGCGGCCTCGGGCGCAAGTGGGCGGGGCAGGCGGGTGCGGGGCTTGGGCGCGCGCGTGGCCAGCACGGCGCTCGGGTCGATCCCCTCGCGCTCGGCCAGCCAGCGGTAAAACCCCTTTACGGCCGAAATCGCACGCGCCAACGACCGTGCCGCGATGCCCCGGCCGCGTTCATGGGCCATCCATGCGCGCATGTCCGAGACGGTGACCCGCGCGATGGGCGCCAGGCCCTGGGCCGTCCCGTGGTGCCGGGCCATGAAGGCCAGGAACGACAGAAGGTCACGGCGATAGGCGGCGATCGTGTTCTCGGAGGCCCCGGCAAGCGCGCGCCGGTGGTCGAGCCATCGGTCCAGCGCGTCTGACATGGCCGGTGAGATCATGGCTTAGCCCAGCCAGCGCCGCATGACCCGTTCAAGCACGCCGCTGAAGAAGGCCAGCAGGTCGGTGCCCTGTTGCGGGGTGAACTGATGCGGGTCCTCGGCGCCAAGCACCAGCATGCCCGGCAGCCGCCCGGTTCCCAGGTCGAGGCGCAGGCAGGCCTCCGAGCGGATGAAATCCGCCTTTTCGCCGAAGAGCACCTCGTTGTCGGTGCGCAGCTGGCGCAGGGTCACCTGGCGCGGCGGCTGGTTGCGGCCCTGCATGATGTAATCGGCGACGAAGCCGGGGTCGGCCAACCGCAGCACATCCTGAAAGCGGCTGACCGCAGGGTCCTCGGACTGGGCAGCGGACTCCAGCACCAGCCGCACCGTGTCGACGCGCAGGATATCCGCCACGTCGCCCTTCAGATCGGCAAGGAATCCCTCGAAGCGTCCCGCGTCCATCAACCGCAATACCGCCCGGTGAATCTGGTTGGTTCCGGCGAGGTTCTCGTAGGCGGCGGCGATCACGTTGCGATGGGTGTCTTCCAGCCGGTCCAGGCGTGCCTCGAGCCGTTCCATGGCGATGCCGCGCAGGTCGACGATGTTCGACCCCATCGCCTTTTCGTTGGCGGCGATCAGGGCGCGCATCACATCCTGATCCTCGAGTACGGACTCGGGGTCGGACAGGATGCGGTCGCGGACGCCGTTGTCCTTGCCGGGGCTGCTGCTCATGGTGCCCATCCTTCTTCGTTGTTCCGACGTTTATCAGAAAGCCTCTGCGCCGGGCCAGAACAATATTCCGGTTCGGACGGGGTGTTGCGCGCCGCGTGGCGGGACAGTCAGACGATCTTTATCCCGGCCTTGGCAGCATCCTCCAGAAAGGCTGCCAGGCCCTTGTCGGTCAGAACGTGCTCGGCCATCTTGTGGATCACGGCCGGCGGAGCGGTGGCCACGTCGGCACCCAGCTTGGCGCAGTCGCTCATGTGGTTGGCCGAACGGATGGACGCCGCAAGGATCTGGGTGTCGAAGCCGTAAGTGTCGTAAATGGTACGGATGTCCTCGATCAGGTCAAGCCCGTCGAGGTTGAGGTCGTCCAGCCGCCCGATGAAGGGCGAGATGAAGGTCGCGCCCGCCTTGGCCGCAAGAAGCGCCTGGTTGGCCGAGAAGCATAGCGTGACGTTGACCATCTTGCCTTCGTCGGTGAGCGCCTTGCAGGCTTTCAGCCCGTCCCAGGTCAGCGGCACCTTCACGGCGATGTTGTCGGCGATCGCGGCCAGCTTGCGGCCCTCGGCAATCATGGCCTCGGCCTCGGTGGCAACGACCTCGGCGCTGACAGGCCCTTCGACCAGGTCGCAGATCTCGCGGGTGACTTCGAGGATGTCGCGGCCCGACTTCATGATCAGCGAGGGGTTCGTGGTGACGCCGTCCACCATGCCCAGCGCGTGAAGTTCGCGGATGGCATCAACGTCGGCTGTATCAACAAAGAACTTCATGTCAGGACTCCGGGTGCTTGGGGTTGGCAGTCTCGGTGACAGCGTTTACCCCAGAACAGGCAATACGGAAACCCCTTTATGGTTGCGCTAACATGACCCCGGCCGCAGCTGAATTCTTCGACGAGGGTGCGCTGGTCGGCGTGCTGACCACCCAGCCACTGGACCGGGTGCTGGATTATGCCGCGCCCGAAGGTGGCTGCTGGCTGGGCGCCTTCGTCGAGGTGCCGCTGGGCCCGCGCAAGGTGCTGGGCGTTATCCGGGGGCCCGGCCGGGGTAACTATGACCGGGCCAAGATCCGGTCGGTGATCCGGGTACTGGACCTGGCCCCCATGACCGCGGACATGCGTGATTTCCTGGAACGGGCGGCGGCCTATACCCTGACGCCGATGCCCGCGATGCTGCGGCTGGCCACGCGGGCGCCGGGCTTGGGCGATCCGCCCGCGATGCGCAAGGTCTACCGGTTGGGTCATACCGTGCCCGACAGGATGACCGCGGCGCGGGAAAAGGTGCTTGCAGTGTTGCGCGACTATGGCGGGCTGTCCTTCACGCTGGGCGAACTGGCTGAAATGGCGGGCGTGTCGACGTCGGTGGTCAAGGGATTGGTCAAGCACGGCGCGGTCCATGAAGAAGACGCGGTGCGCGACACGCCTTACCCGGCCCTGGACCCGGATCACGGCGGCAAGACCCTGACCGAGGCGCAGGCGCAGGCGGCGCAGGCGCTGCGCGAAGGTATCAGGGCAGGCCGCTATGCGACGACGCTGCTCAAGGGCGTGACCGGCTCGGGAAAGACCGAGGTCTACCTGGAAGCGGTGGCCGAGACCCTGCGCGCCGGGCGGCAGGCGCTTGTGCTGCTGCCCGAGATCGCCCTGACCGAGCAGTTCCTGACCCGGATCGAGGCGCGCTTTGGCATGAAGCCGGCCGAGTGGCATTCCGGCGTGACCATGACCGAGCGGCGGCGTTGCTGGAAGATGGTCGGGCAGGGCGGGTGCCAGGTGGTCGTGGGCGCGCGCTCGGCCTTGTTTCTGCCCTATCGCGACCTTGGCCTGATCGTCGTGGATGAGGAACACGACACCTCCTACAAGCAGGAAGATGGTGTCCTCTACAACGCGCGCGACATGGCGGTTCTGCGCGCCTCGCTGACAGGGGGGCAAGTGGTGCTGGCCTCGGCCACGCCCAGCCTTGAAAGCTGGGCCAACGCGCAGTCGGGAAAATACGCGCGGCTGGACCTGGCCGATCGCTTCGGCGCGGCGGTGATGCCCGAAATGGCCGCCATAGACATGCGGCTGGAGGACCTGCCGGGCGGCAAATGGGTCTCGCCCAGCCTCAAACGGGCGGTGGATGCGCGGATCACGCGGGGGGAACAGGCGCTGCTGTTCCTGAACCGGCGCGGGTATGCCCCGGTGACGGTCTGCCGGGCCTGCGGCCACCAGATCGGCTGCGCCGATTGCGACGCCTCCATGGTCGAACACCGCTTCCTGAAACGGCTGATGTGCCACCAGTGCGGTGAAACCAGGCCGATGCCGACAGTGTGTCCCAATTGCGAGGCCGAGGACAGGCTGGCGCCTGTCGGACCGGGAGTCGAGCGGCTGGAGGAAGAGGCGCGCGCGCTCTGGCCCGAGGCGCGCATCGCGGTGCTATCCTCAGATCTGTTCGGATCGGCGCGGGCGCTGAAAGAGGCTATCGAGGGGATCGCCTCGGGCGAGGCTGACATCATCATCGGCACGCAGCTGGTGGCGAAGGGGCACAACTTTCCCAACCTGACCCTTGTTGGCGTGATCGACGCCGACCTCGGCCTGAAGGGGTCGGACCTGCGTGCGGCGGAACGGACGTTCCAGCTCTTGCGCCAGGTGGCGGGACGCGCGGGCCGGGCCGAGGTCCCGGGCGAGGCGCTGCTCCAGACATTCCAGCCGGATCACCCCGTGATCCGTGCGATCCTGGGCGGGGACGAAGAAGCGTTCTGGGCCGCCGAAGCGGCCGAACGCCAAGCCGCGGGCGTGCCTCCCTATGGGCGCATGGCCGGGATCATCCTGTCGGCGCCGGAGCCGCAACCGGTCTTTGACCTGGGCGCGGAAATGGCGCGCAACGACGGGCCGTTGCGCCGGATCGGGGCGCAGGTCTTCGGCCCCGCGCCTGCCCCGATCGCGCGCATCCGTGGGCGGCACCGGGTGCGCCTTCTGGTCAAGGCCGACAAGGGCGCGCCGCTGCAACAGGCCCTGGCGCAGTGGATCGGGCAGTTCACGTTGCAGGGCGATTTGCGCATGGCCGTGGATGTCGATCCGCAGAACTTCTATTAGCGGGTGGTTTTCAAGATGAGTGCTGCGCAGGCCCGATGAATTCATTTGGGGGCGCTGCCCCTGACGCGCGGGGCGCGCGACGCCCCGCGGTCTTTCGGACCAAAAGACGTCAGGCCGCTTGCGCGCGCAGCCCGCGTTGGTCAACCAGGTAGTCGGTCAGCATGCCGCCCACCCACATGGCTGTCAGCGCCGCCCAGGCGGTGCCCGCGAAGACCGATCCACCTGTCACCCCGGCGCCGATGGCACAGCCGCCCGCCAGCATCCCGCCGAAGCCCATCATCGCGGCGCCGACCAAGGCGCGGCGCATGTTGGCCTCGTCCTCGAACCCCTGGAACCTGAATTCGCGTGTCAGAACTGCGGCGAGAAAGGAGCCCAGGAAGACCCCCGGCACCAAGCCGATCGAGAATGTCAGCACAGGTGCCGGTTCGAGAAAGAACATCAGCGTGTTGGCCGAGGGGCCGGTGAAGGTGGCGCTTTCAATGGTGATCGGGTCGAAGGCGATCCGGCTGAGCCCCGTCGTCAAGATCCAGCCCATGGCCACTGCAAAGCCAACGCCAGAGGCGAAGATCAGCCGCCCCGCACCGATACGGTTGCGCCGCGACAGGACCAGGGCCAATCCCGCCAGCACGACACCCAGCACCAGCCCGCCCCAGTCGGGTATGCCCCCCGCCACCATCAAGTCGAGGTTGCGCCCCCCCTGCGTGATCCAGAGCCCTGCCAGCCGGTCACGCAGGGGCGCCAGCCAACCATGCAGGGACATCTGCGCCACCACGGCGAAGATCAATCCGGAGACGACCGAGCGCAGGTTGCCCGTGGCCGCCAGCACCAGCAGGCGCCCCGAACAGCCGCGTGCGAGGATCATCCCGGCGCCGAACACCAAGCCACCGATGATTGCCCCGGACCAACTGCCCGGCACGGCCATGATCCGGGCCTCGGTCACGTTGACATGGCCGAGCAGCCGCGCCCCCTGCACCCAGACCAGCGCGGTGGAAAAGGTCAGCAGCCAGACCGCCACCTTGTCGCCCCAGATGCCGCGCGCGAATTCGCTGGTCGCCGCCCGAAGGCAGAATCGCGACCGTTGCGCCGCCACGCCGAATATCAAGCCGGTCACGATGCCGAAGAGCGCGGCCGTCTGGGCTTCGCCAAGGGTTTCGGCAAGATAGAGGATGAGGTCCATGGGGCGGGTGTCCTTGGCTGTTTGCCCTGACATGCCCCATCTTGAATATGTTCGCCTTGACATGGATCAGGCCGCGCACCCGCACGGGCGGGCCGCGTCTTTCCATTCGCTCTCGTCAAGTCGGGCGAAACGTCGTAAGCCGCGCGCCATGCGCATCGTTCCCCTCGCCCGGGCCCGGACCCTGCCATTCTGGCGGCGGCCCGTGACGCTCTTGTTTCTCATGGCTGCGGCCATGCCAGTGGCCTTTGCCACCTGGTCGGCGTTGCTCAACAACTTCGTCATCGAGGTGGCGGGCTTCGACGGATCCGACATCGGCTGGCTGCACACGGTGCGCGAGGTTCCCGGCTTCCTCGCCATCGGGGTCATCGCGCTGCTCATGGTATTTCGCGAACAGCTGCTCGGGCTTGTCGCACTGGCCATGCTGGGCGTGGCAACGGCGCTGACCGCGCAATTTCCGTCCATGGGCGGCATCCTGACGATCACCATGCTGTCCTCGATCGGCTTTCATTATTTCGAGACGGTCAACCAGTCCCTGCAATTGCAGTGGATCGACAAGCAGCGCGCGCCGCAGATGCTGGGCTGGATCCTGGCGGCCGGGTCTGCGGCGACGTTCGTGGCCTATGTGCTGATCGTGCTGACCTGGGAGAGCTTCGACCTGAGCTACGATTTCGTCTACGTGGTGTCGGGCGGGTTCACCGCCTTGGTGGCGCTGTTCTGTTATTTCGCCTATCCGCAATTCGAGAGTCCGCATCCGCAACTCAAGCAGATGGTGCTGAGACGGCGCTACTGGCTGTATTACGCGCTGCAGTTCATGTCGGGGGCGCGGCGGCAGATCTTCGTGGTCTTCGCCGGCTTCATGATGGTCGAGCGTTTCGGGTTCGAGGTGCACCAGGTCACCGCCTTGTTCCTGGTCAATCTGGTGGCCAACATGATCTTCGCCCCGCTGATGGGCCGCCTTGTGGGGCTCTGGGGCGAACGCATGGCGCTCGCCTTCGAATACGTCGGGCTGATCGTCGTGTTCCTGGCCTATGGCGGGGTCTACTGGTTCGGCTGGGGGGTGGTTCTGGCCGGGGTCCTTTACGTGATCGACCACATGTTCTTTGCACTTGCCCTTGCCCTGAAGACCTATTTCCAGAAGATCGCCGATCCTGGCGATATTGCCCCCACGGCCGCCGTGGCCTTTACGATAAACCATGTCGCCGCGGTCTTCCTGCCGGCCCTGCTGGGGTATCTCTGGCTGGCCTCGCCCGCGGCGGTCTTCGGGCTTGCGGCGGCGATGGCCGGGATTTCGCTGTCCCTGGCGCTCTTGATCCCGCGCCATCCCGGACCGGGAAACGAAACCATCCTGACGCAGGCCATGCCTGCCCCTGCGGAGTAAGCCATGACAACCTTTACAGCCCTCACAACCCTCAATGGCAAGGACCAGGCCCAGGCGCTTGGCGAAGCGATGGAGGGGCTGGACCCGGCCCCGACCGGTGTCGGCGTCTTCGAGATGGAGGATGAATCAGGCCTTTGGGAGGTCGGCGGCTATTTCGAGCACCGCCCTGACGCGGTCGCATTGGCGCTGCTGGCGGCGGCACATGGGGCCAGGCCCTTTGCCGTGTCCGAACTGCCTGAGGTGGACTGGGTCGCCCATGTGAAACGCGAACTGGCCCCGGTCGAGGCAGGACGCTTCTTCGTTCATGGCAGTCATGATGCCGACAAGCTGCCCGAGGGGCGCGTGGGCCTGCTGATCGAGGCGGCGATGGCTTTCGGCACGGGGCACCACGGTACCACGCTGGGATGCCTTCGCGCCTTCGATCGGCTGCTGGGCCAGGGCATCGTGCCGTGCAATGTCGCCGATATCGGTTGCGGCACCGCGGTGCTTGCCATGGCCGCGGCCAAGTGCCTGCCACAAGCGCGGGTCATTGCCAGCGACATTGACCCGGTCGCGGTCGAGGTGGCCGAGGCCAACCTGGCAGCCAACGATATGGCCGGGGCGGTTACATGTGTTACCGCCGCGGGGTTCGACGCTGATGCGCTTGCCGGGCGTGCGCCCTATGACCTGGTCTTCGCCAATATCCTCAAGGGGCCGCTGATTGACCTCGCCCCTGCTGTCGCGGACCATACCGCCCCCGGCGGGCACGTGATTCTCTCGGGGCTTCTGACCCACCAGGCCGATGAGGTCGGGGCAGCCTATGCACGTTGCGGGTTCAATCACGTGGAGAGCGACGAGATTGTTGACTGGACGACGCTGGTACTGGCCAAACCTGGGTAAGCGTGGCCCTGAAATCAGGGGTTTCACGGCGTCTGCCCGATTTTCGCCACAATTAGGCGACACCTTTGACACACTGTGGTGGGGATCACAGTGAGGCTGCCATGTCGATTAATACCGATTTTGACAAGCGCGTGGGCCATGTCGTGCGGACCCATGACCGCATTCGCCGCAACGGTGTCGTTCATCGCGTCGGCAAGGATGGGCTGATCCGTGCCCGACCTCGGGTCGCGCGCCCGCGCTTCCCGCTGCGCGCAATCCTGATCGTGATGCTTCTGGGGCTGGCCTTCAAGGGTGTCCTCTGGGCCCAGATCGGTCCCGTCGGCTATGCCGAGCGAGTCGAGAAGCTTCGAACCGGAACGACGGTCGAGCGTGTCGGGGCCTGGCTCATGCAGCCCGAGGGCGTGACCGTTTGGGTCGGCGGACAGCTACGGCCTTACTTGCGGCGCTGAGCCCCCCGACGTCTACGGCAACCACCTGCCTGACGAAAAAGGCCGCGTCGGGTTGTCCCGACGCGGTCATGGCGTGTCGCGTCCCGGGGACGCCATCCGTGGTGGTGAGGTCAGCGGCGCTTTTCGGCGATACGGTCGATGTCACCGGGGCACAGGCCGATGTCGTCAAGTTCGCGGCGGCTGAGGCTGGAAAGCGCCTTGCGGGTGGCGCGGGCGTCGTTCCAGCTTGCCACTGTGCCGAAGAGGCGGGCGAGCGAGAAGCCGAAGCCATTGAGCGGGCGGGTCATGTCGATGGCGGCCATGGGACTCTCCTGTGAAATGGGCGGGCGCCGGTCTGTCGTCTGCTTCGCAACTAGGCGCGCCCGTCGCTTTGCACCAGAGCGTTTTTTGCATGGCTTTCATGCGTCTTACGCATGTCTGAATTCCAACCTAAGATCATGAATAAAAAGATAAATCATCGGCTTTCAAGGTGTCGCTTCCAGACCTGAAAATGGCGAAAATCGACCGTGTTGCGGCGGGCATGTCGCGTACGGACAAGGTGCATGTCGCTTCCAGACCGCGCATTGCATCTTGGCCAATGTTCGCTCTTTGTGCTAGGGCTGTTGCAAAAGGGCAATAACGACGGGGTGGCATGCGGGTATTGGGCATTGATCCGGGTTTGCGCAAGATGGGCTGGGGCCTGATCGAGGTGTCGGGGTCGCGTCTGTCGCACCTCGCCAACGGCGTGTGCGAATCATCAGGGGCGGACATGGCGACGCGGCTGCTGTCGCTGCACGAGCAGTTGCAGGCGGTCGTGACGGGGCACGCCCCCGAGGCCGCCGCGGTGGAACAGACCTTCGTCAACAAGGACGGGGCCGGCACGCTCAAGCTGGGCCAGGCGCGCGGGGTGGCCATGCTGGTGGTCGCCCGCGCCGGGCTGGCCGTGGGGGAATACGCGCCCAACGCTGTCAAGAAGGCGGTGGTCGGCGTGGGCCATGCCGACAAGGGACAGATCGCCCACATGGTCAAGCTGCAGCTCCCCGGGGTCGCCCTGGCCGGGCCGGATGCCGCCGATGCGCTGGCCATCGCGATCTGCCATGCGCATCATCTGCAATCGGCGGGCCAACTGGCGCGCGCGGTCCAGGGGGCCTCGGCATGATCGGGCGACTCTCCGGCCGGATGGACTATCGCGCCGAGGATCACATCCTGATCGACGTGCGCGGCGTGGGCTATGTCGTCTTCGTCTCGGACCGGACCATGGCCACGCTGCCCGGCCCGGGAGAGGCGGTCTCGCTCTATACCGACCTCCTGGTGCGTGACGACCTGTTGCAGCTGTTCGGTTTCCCCTCGCTGGTGGAAAAGGAATGGCACCGCCTGCTTATGGGTGTGCAGGGCATCGGTGCCAAGGCCTCTCTGGCGATCCTTGGCACCCTGGGCGCTGACGGGGTCAGCCGCGCGATCGCGCTGGGCGACTGGTCTGCCGTCGCCTCGGCCAAGGGGGTGGGTCCAAAGACCGCACAGAAGGTGATCCTGGAACTGAAGGACAAGGCACCGACGGTCATGGCCATGGGGGCCGCCGCGCCGATCACAGGCACAACCGCACCGGGGGCCAAGACGGACGATGCGGCTGTCGAGACGATGACTCCCGCCACCCCGGCCTCCTCCGCGCCCGATGGCGCCGCGCAGTCCGAGGCGCTGTCCGCCCTGGCCAACCTGGGCTACGGACCGTCCGAGGCGGCCGGTGCGGTGGCCAGGGCGCGGGGCGAGGCGCCAGACGCGGAAACCGGCACGCTGATCCGCGCGGCATTGAAGCTGCTGGCACCGAAGGGATAGGAGGCCAATATCATGGCAGAGTCCGACCCCACCCTGCGCCCCGACCGCCAGCCAGAAGATGCCGACCGCGCCTTGCGTCCGCAGCTGCTGGATGAGTTCATCGGCCAGGCCGAAGCCCGTGCCAACCTGCGGGTCTTCATCGAAAGCGCCAAGCGGCGTGGCGAGGCGATGGACCACACGCTGTTTCACGGTCCACCTGGCCTGGGCAAGACGACCCTGGCGCAGATCATGGCCAAGGAGCTGGGCGTGGGGTTCCGCATGACCTCTGGCCCGGTGCTGGCCAAGGCGGGCGACCTGGCCGCGATCCTGACCAACCTGGAACCGCGCGATGTGCTCTTCATCGACGAGATCCACCGCCTGAACCCGGCGGTCGAGGAGGTGCTTTATCCCGCGCTGGAGGATTTCGAGCTGGACCTGGTGATCGGCGAAGGCCCGGCGGCGCGCACCGTGCGGATCGAGTTGCAGCCCTTCACCCTGATCGGGGCGACCACGCGCATGGGGCTGCTGACCACGCCGCTGCGCGACCGGTTCGGCATTCCCACGCGGCTGCAATTCTACACCACGGAAGAGCTGCACGAGATCGTGACCCGCGGCGCGCGCCTGCTCGGGGCGCCGGCGACGGACGGGGGCGCGCAGGAGATCGCCCGCCGCGCCCGGGGCACGCCGCGCATCGCCGGGCGGCTGCTGCGCCGGGTCGTGGATTTCGCCGTGGTCGAGGGCGACGGCACCGTGACCCCCCAGATAGCCGACCGGGCGTTGACCCGGCTGGGGGTCGATCACCTCGGGCTGGACGGCGCGGACCGGCGCTACCTGGCGCTGATCGCGGAGAACTACGGCGGCGGCCCGGTGGGGATCGAGACGATCTCGGCGGCGCTGAGCGAGAGCCGCGATGCGCTGGAAGAGGTGATCGAACCCTACCTGCTGCAACAGGGCCTGATCCAGCGCACGCCGCGCGGCCGCATGCTTGCCGCCAAGGCCTGGACCCACCTCGGCCTGCCGGCCCCGACCGCGAAAGGCAGCGGCGACCTGTTCGAGGGCGGGCCATGACGCTGGCGGAGTTCGCGCCGCTCACCGAGGCCGAAGAGGCCGTGATCGCCGGGCTGGGCACCGGCCATGTGACCGTGCTCGGTGATGGAAAGTTGCCCGGCCCCGAGGCCGGCGACGACCGCCGCGTGCGCGCCACCCTGATCCGCTGGCTCGCCCTCGGCGCGCCGGGGGACGACGATGTGCGGCTGCACGAAAAGGGACTGCGGATCAAGGGCGCGCTGGTGGTCAGCGACGGGAAGGCCGATCCGCTGCTGGGGGACGAGGGCACGACTGGCCTCGACCTCGAAGGCTGCAAGCTTGACCGCGATCTTGGCCTTCTTAGCTGCCGGTTTTTGGACATGGCCCTTATGTTCGGGGCAACGGTACATACCCTGAACTTGCAGGGGTCGCGCTTCCCGGGCCTTTTTGCCGATCGCCTGAACGCGCGCGGCGGCGTTTTTCTGCGTGGTGTGGAGGCCGAGGGCGAGGTGCGGCTGCATCGGTCGGAGATCGGCGGCGATTTGGACTGTGTCGGCGGGCGGTTCCAGAACCCGTATGACTTGAAAAAGGAGAAGACTGTTCCCGGTTCGACGGGTAAGGCACTCAACGTCGCTGGTGCGCGTGTGACGGGGGCGTTCCTCTGGCGGCCGGGCAACAACGGCGGAAGCAACCGTGTTGAAGGCGCGCTCGACCTCACGGCGGCGGAGATCGGGACCATTTGCGACGATCCCGCCTACTGGCCGGTGCCCGGCGACCTGCTGCTAGATCGCTGCCGCTATGGCGGGTTCACCGGCACCGGAACGCCGGTCTCTGACAAAGAGCGCATCCGTTGGCTGGACCTGCAAGACCCGGCGCGTTTCGGCGGTGACTTCTGGCCGCAGCCCTGGGAGCAGTGCGCAAAGGTGCTGCGCGAGATGGGCCATGCCGAGGACGCGCGCGCCGTGCTTATCGCCAAGGAAGAGCGGCAGCGCCGGGTGCGGCGCGCGCAAGCCGCCGCCCATCTGTCGAAAATCCGGACGCGCATCGCGAAAGCTGACCGCGAGGCTTCGACCCATGACATCGAAGCGCGCCTGGCGGCGCGGTCGGGCCTTGTCGGGGCATGGTCGACGCTGGCCTTTCTGCGCCTGCGCGACGGGCTGCTTTCCGCCCTCATCGCCTATGGCCACCGGCCCCTGCGGGCGCTGGGGTGGCTGGCGGGGATGTGGCTGTTCGGCGCGGTGCTCTTCGGCGTGGCGCATGGCGACGGCGGCTTCAAGCCCAACAACGCCGTCATCCTGAGCAAGCCGGAATGGGCGCAGTGCGCGGAGGGGGGCGCGCGGCGGGGCGATCACCCCTCGACGCTGGCCTGTTACCATTCCCAGCCCGAGGCGGCGGGCTATCCCACGTTCAACGCCGCGCTCTACTCGCTCGACACGCTGGTGCCGGTGGTCGACCTGGAGGTGCAGGACTACTGGGTGCCGGATGAAAGGGTCTCGCCCGCCACGCGGACCTATCTGTGGGTGCATATCGCCACGGGCTGGTTCCTCGCTCTGCTGGCGGTGGCCGGGGTCTCGGGGCTGATCGACACCCGCGCCACGAAAGAGTGAGCGGGCCGGGGGCCAAAACCGGCCGCTGGCGGGCTTGCGCCGGGCCGGGTTCTGACGCATCACCGCCCCGCAGTCTGGGCACGGGGGCCGCGCGGCATCATGGGCGTTTTCGAGAGATACCTGTCGGTCTGGGTCGCGGCGGCCATGGTGCTCGGGATTGCCCTGGGCAACCTGGCCCCGCCGGTGGTCAACGCGATCGCGGCGGCGGAGGTCGCCAGCGTCAACCTCGTGGTCGCCGTGCTGATCTGGGCGATGGTCTACCCGATGATGGTGGGCGTCGATCCCGGATCGCTGGGGCAGGTCGCGCGCCAGCCGCGCGGGCTGCTGATCACGCTGGCCGTCAACTGGCTGATCAAGCCCTTCACCATGGCCGCTCTGGCGGTGCTCTTCTTCGAGGTGGTCTTCGCCCGCTGGATCGCCCCCGCGGATGCGCAGCAATACATCGCGGGGCTGATCCTTTTGGGCGCGGCGCCTTGCACGGCCATGGTCTTTGTCTGGTCGCATCTGACGCAGGGGGATGAGAATTACACCCTCGTGCAGGTCACGGTGAACGACCTGATCATGGTGGTTGCCTTCGCGCCCATCGTGGCCTTTCTGCTCGGGGTGACGGACATCGCCGTGCCCTGGGAAACGCTGCTGTTGTCGGTGTTGCTGTTCATCGCGCTGCCGTTGGTCGCCGGGCTGCTGACCCGGCGCATGCTGGGCACGCCGGAGGCGATCGCCGCCTTCCAGGGCCGGATCAAACCCTTTTCCATCGTCGGGTTGATCGCCACGGTGGTGATCCTCTTCGGGCTGCAGGGGCAGGTGATCCTCGATAGACCGACGGTGATCGTGCTGATCGCCGTGCCGATCCTTTTGCAAAGCGTCGGCGTCTTTGCGCTGGCCTATGCGGCGGCTTTCGCGCTGAAGGTGCCGCATCGCATTGCAGCGCCCTGCGCCTTGATCGGCACGTCCAACTTCTTTGAACTGGCCGTGGCCGTGGCGATCAGCCTTTTCGGCTTGAACTCGGGCGCCGCGCTGGCGACCGTGGTGGGCGTTCTGGTCGAGGTGCCGGTGATGCTGACGCTCGTCGCCTTTGCCAACCGTACCCGGGCGCGCTTTGCCGCCTGATCGAGATGAGACGAGGGCCGTGATGACGACGCTTTCCCCCGAGCAGATCGAGGCGCTGTTCACCCGCTCGGACGGGTCTTACCTTTGTGCGCGCTGGGGCAGGCCCATCGTGCCAATCGTCTTCGGGATCGAGGATGAGACCCTGTCCGTGGTCAAGGGCGCCTTCGAGGCGGTCTGCGCGCTGTCCGGTCACACCATGGCCGAGACGGACCCGGAACTCGGCGCCAACACCATGGTGTTCTTCTGTCGCGACTGGAACGAGCTGAACCAGGTGCCAGACCTGGATCGGCTGGTGCCCGACCTGGGCCCGCTGGTCACGCGGCTGTCGGCGCAGGACGCCAACCAGTATCGCATCTTCCGCTTCGACGAGGGCGGGGCGATCCGGGCCTGTTTCATCTTCATCCGCATGGATTCCGAGATGTCCAAGGTTCCGGCCGAAACGCTGGCGCTCTCCCAGGCGGTGCAGACGATCCTGCTGTGGTCCGACCGGGCCTTCACGGATGTCTCGGCGCTGGCCATGGCCGACGGCGTCGCCGTTCTGCGCCCCGAGATTGCAGGGGTGATCCGCGGGGTCTATGACCCGGTGATGCCGGCCGTCGCGCAGGATGCCAGCCACGCCCTGCGCCTGTTCGCCCGCCTGGAGGCCCTGCAATGACCCACCGTATGCCGATCCGCGTCTACTACGAGGACACCGATCTTGCCGGGATCGTCTACTACGCCAATTACCTGAAATTCATCGAACGGGCCCGCACCGAATGGGTGCGCGACCTTGGCGTTGACCAGGGACGGCTCAAGGCCGAAGAAGGCATTGTCTTCGCCGTGCGGCGGGTCGAGGCGGACTACATCCAGCCTGCGGGCTTCGACGATGAGCTGGTGGTTCATACATCGGTCGAGGCCCTGACCGGCGCGCGCCTCGTCCTGAAACAGGATGTGCTGCGCGACGGCGTTGTCCTGTTCGCGTCTACCGTGACGCTGGTCGCGCTGGGCGGCGACGGCCGTCCGGTGCGTCTGCCCGACGTCCTGCGCCGGACATTGCACTGAAACGCCTCCCACCGCCCGCTTAATCTGTCGGTTGCACGACCCTGAGGTAGGGGCTGAGCCGGGTGGAATTCGCGCCGAAGTCGCGCCAGACATGCGCCTCGGGCCGGTCGTCGGGAATGAGGGTGATATCACCCTCTTCCCAGTCGCTGGGGGTGGCCGCGCCGGTTCGGTCGCGCATCTGAAGGGCCTGCAGGACGCGCAGGATCTCGTCGGTGCGCCGGCCGATGAAGACGGGGTATTCGAAGATCATGCGCAGGCGCATCGACGGGTCGATCAGGAAGCTCTTGCGGATAGGGTAGGTATCGGCCTCTTTCTCGTGCATCATCCCGAAGAGTTTGGACAGGCGAAGGCCGGTGTCCTGGGCGCATGGAAAATCGACGTCGACGTTGAAAAGGCGCGCGATGTCGTCGTGCCACTGTTCCTGCTCTTCGATGGTCGAGCCGGTCAGCGCCAGGTTCTTGACATTGGCGGTCTTCCAGGCGGCGGAATAGCTGGCGATGGAGGCGATCTCGGTCGTGCAGACCGGGGTATTGGCCGCCGGATGGCTGAACAGGTGGACCCAGTGCCCCTCGGCCCACTTCCAGAAATTCAGGGGGCCAGCGGTCGTCTCGACGTTGAAGTCGGGAAAGATGTCGCCGATCTGCGGCAGCCACCTGACGGTGCGCCTCAGTGTCGATGGCAGTTTCACGATCTGGTTGTCTGCGCCGCGCGGCGCGAAGAACTGGATGCTCATCGGACACTCCTTTCACCTATTGGTTGCAGGCTAATTCTGCGTTCAACTTTAGTAAATGACCTCAATTGTGTTCAAAATTGGACATGTTTGTTCCTGTTTGTTTCCTCGCGCGGCACGCAGGTGTCGAGGCCAAAGACGGGGCTGGGGCTGCCGGCGAAAAGCGAGCGACGTGTTGTTCCCGGCGAATTCATGTGCGAAAAATGCTTCTTTAAACCTAAATCGGTCTGAGTCGCCCGATCGTGCTCAAACCGGCAAGGACGCTTCCATGCCCGCTTCCAGGACCCTGACCGCCCTTGTTCATGATGACGATGCGGCCGACCGCGATCTGATCTCCCGGCAACTGCGTGGCGACGGATTCAAAGTCGACCATTTCGGGCCCGACGACTGCCTCGTCGATTCGGTCAGACGGCATGGTGCGGATATCTGCATCGTCGGCAGTAGTCTGGGGGACCTGGACGCGTTCGAGATCGCGCGGCGGCTACGTCATCAGACCTCTTGTGGGGTGATCGTGCTGAGTCCCCGAAATGACGAGGTCGATGCCGTTCTGGCCTTGGAAATGGGCGCTGACGATTTTGTTGCCAAGCCCATCCGCCCGCGTGAACTGGCCGCCCGTGTCCGGACCGTGTTGCGGCGGACCATTGTCACGCCGGCCAATGACGAAGGCGAGCGGCCCCTGCCGGACGACTACCTGCGCAGGATCGACGACATGGGGATCTGCGGCGTGGAACAGACCGTCGAGATAGCGGGCCGGCAGGTGCCCCTGACGCCCATGGAGTACGACGTGCTCATCGTGCTTGCCCTGCACCTCGACAGGGTCCTGTCGCGAGAGCAGATCATAACCGAGGTGCGCGGCAAGGACTGGGCAATCAGCGACCGCGTGGTGGATGGGATCATCTACAGCCTGCGTCGAAAGTTGTTTCCCGACGGCTCGGGGGCGCGGCGCATCCGGACGGTGCACGGTCGCGGCTACATGCTCGTCCAGTCGGGGACTGCGCAAGACGAGCCCGACGAACCCCGCTGATGGGCAGCGCCTGTCAGGCCTGAGGCCATCGCCGGCGTCATGCCAGCGGTATTCCGCCGAATCCGGCCCCTTAGGGACACGGAAATCCGCGCCCGCGCGCGGTTTTCTTGGCTTTCGGCTTCAAATCCGGATACACCTGTCGTCAAAGAGGCCGCAACCGGCCCACAAACAACGAGCAGGCAGATGGAAGCAGCATCCGATTACACGATGTGGGCCTTGTTCGCCCGCGCCACGATCACCGTCAAACTTGTCATGATCCTCTTGATCCTTGCCAGCGTCTGGTGCTGGGCCGTGATCATCGACAAATGGGTCCAGTTCCGCCGCGCGCGGGCCGAGGCGCGTGTCTTCGACGAGGCGTTCTGGTCCGGCAACCCGCTGGACGAGCTGTTCGACCGTATCGGGCCCAACCCAAAGGGCCGGTCCGAGCGCATTTTTGCCGCCGGCATGACCGAATGGCGCCGCAGCCACCGGCAGGACGGCGAGCTGATCGCCGGGGCGCAGGCGCGTATTGAACGCTCCATGGACGTGGCCATCGCCAAGGAGGCCGAAAAGCTGCAGAAAGGGTTGCCGATCCTGGCTACAGTGGGATCGACCGCGCCCTTCGTGGGGCTGTTCGGCACGGTCTGGGGCATCATGAACGCCTTCATCGAGATTGCCGAGCAGCAGAACACGAATCTGGCCGTCGTCGCGCCGGGCATCGCCGAGGCCCTGTTGGCCACGGGCCTGGGCCTGCTTGCGGCGATCCCGGCGGTGATCTTCTACAACAAGCTGAGTTCGGACAGCGACGGGATCGTGAACGGCTACGAGGCCTTCGCGGACGAGTTCGCCACGATCCTCAGTCGCCAGCTGGACAGCTAGACCATGGGGGCCGGGGTCATCAAATCGGCCGACGGGGGCGGACGCCGCAGGCGTCGCGTGCGGCGCTCCCAGCCCATGGCCGAAATCAACGTCACCCCTTTCGTGGACGTGATGCTGGTGCTTCTGATCATCTTCATGGTGGCCGCGCCGCTGATGGTCGCCGGGATCGAGGTGGATACGCCGGACACCGCCGCCGGTGCCCTGCCAAGCGAGCAGGAGGAGCCTCTGTCCCTTACCTTGACGGCGGATGGTCGGGTCATGCTGATGACGACCGAGGTGCCGCGCGGCGAGCTGGTGGCGCGGTTGCAGGGCATCCTTGCCGAACGCGACAGCGACCGGGTCTTCGTGCGCGCCGACGGCAGCCTGCCCTACGAACGGGTGGCCCGGGTCATGGGCGCGCTGACGGCGGCGGGGATATCCAACATCTCGCTTGTAACCGACAGCGGCGGCCCCGGGCTGGACGAGGCGGACGGCTAGGCCGGAACAGACATGAGCGCGGGTCTTTACATATCGGGCGCGGGGCATGCGGCCCTGATCCTCTGGCTGCTGGCCGGCTGGGGGCTGGAGTCCGAGCCTCTGGACATGCAGGTGACCGAGGTCTCGATGATCTCGGGTGACGCCTTCGAGGCGATGCTGCGTGCCGGGGCGCCGGACGCCCCAGTCGAAGAGGTGGCAGCCCCGCCCCAACCGGACATCGCGCCGGAAGAGCCCCCCGCCCCGGAGGAGGAAAACGCCCCGCAGGTGCCCGAGACGCCCGCGCCGGTCGACGTGCCGGACCCTGAAACGCCCCCCGCGCCACCCGAAATGGACACGCCCGAGGCCGAGGTAACGGACACTGTGCCGGAGCTTCCGCAGGTTTTGCCCGCGCCGGCCCCGCCGCCCTCGACCGAGCTTGGCGAGAGCCAACGCCCTGTCCCACGCCCTTCCGAGCGCATCGCGCCGGAACCGGTCGCACCGCCCGAGCCGGATGCCCAGGTTGACGACCAGGTGGCCGAGGCGACCTCGGATGCCCCGGCCGAGGAGACCTCAGAGACGGAGGTGGACCAGTCCACCGCGCCCGAGGAAGCCGCCCCCGAGATTGTCACCGAGGCCGAGACGCCCGCCGGGGCCCCCGAGGTCAGCCTGCGTCCGCAGGCCCGGCCCAGCCGCCCGGCGCCGCAGCCCGCCGAGACCGCCGATGCCGAAAGCGCGCCCGCCGATCCCGTGGCCGAGGCCCTGGCCGAGACGGTGGCCGACCCCGCGCCGCAGCCCACCGCTGGTATCGTGGGCGGTGAACTGAGTGACGCCGCCAAGACCGGTTTCCTGCGACAGATCGGGAGGTGCTGGAACGTGGGCAGCGCTTCGACAGGGGCGATGCGGACCAAGGTGATAGTGGCGTTCTCGATGACGCAGGAGGGCAGGGTAGACGGCGGATCGGTGCGCATGATCGGATTCGAGGGCGGCAGCCAGTCGGATGCGGATACCGCCTATGGCATTGCCCGCCGCGCCCTGCTGCGCTGCCAGAATGAAACCGATGGTGCCGGCTACGACCTGCCATCAGACAAGTATGAGCAGTGGCGCAACGTGGAACTGACCTTCAACCCCGAGAACATGCGCTCATGGTAGATGGCAACGGTTTTTCCCCCCGACAGGCCCCCCTGCACGCGGCTATTGCACGGGCAGGCGATCCTGAGAGAATGGAGACGACATGATGATCCGGTTTCTGACCTTCCTAATGGCGCTGCTTCTCGCCACGGCGGCCTCGGCGCAAGAGCCGCTCCGGCTGGAGTTGACCGACGGTGTCATCGAGCCGTTGCCATTCGCCCTGCCGGGTTTTCACGCCGAGGACGCCGGTGCCGAGGAACTGGCAACCGACATCAGCCGCGTCGTGGCGCAGGACCTGACGGGGACCGGGTTGTTCCGGCAGATCCCGCGGTCGGCCTTCATCTCGACCCCGGACAGCTTTACCGGGTCCATCGCCTTTGCCGACTGGCGGGCGATCAACGCCCAGGCGCTGGTGATCGGCGAAGTTGCCGCCAGCGGCGGGCGACTGACCGTCAAGTTCCGCGTCTACGATGTATTTTCCGGTGCCGAGATGGGGGAGGGTCTGCAATTCTCGGGCACGCCCCAGGGTTGGCGCCGCATGGCCCACAAGGTCGCCGACGCGGTCTATTCCCGCATTACGGGCGAAGAAGGCTATTTCGATAGCCGCGTCGTCTACGTCGCCGAGACCGGTCCCAAGGACAACCGCGCCAAACGCCTGGCAGTGATGGATTACGACGGCGCCAACGTGCAGTACCTGACCGACAGCAGCGCCATCGTGCTGGCTCCGCGATTCAGCCCCAACGGCGACCGGGTGCTCTATACCAGCTATGAAAGCGGATTTCCGCGGATCTACGTGCTTGAGGTCTCGACGGTCGGGCGCCAGCAGTTGACCACCCAGCCGGGCGACATGGCCTTCAGCCCGCGCTTTGGCCGCGACGGTCAGCAGGTCATCTACAGCCTGTCCCAAGGCGGAAATACCGACATCTGGCGCACCGACCTGCGCACGGGTCAGCACACGCGGCTGACCAATGCCCCGTCGATCGAGACCGCGCCCTCCTTCAGCCCCGACGGCACCCGCATCGTCTTTGAAAGTGACCGCTCCGGCCAGCAGCAGCTTTATGTCACGAGCGCGAACGGT
This sequence comes from Salibaculum sp., assembly GCF_035270045.1. Classification (NCBI taxonomy): domain Bacteria; kingdom Pseudomonadati; phylum Pseudomonadota; class Alphaproteobacteria; order Rhodobacterales; family Roseobacteraceae; genus Salibaculum; species Salibaculum sp. The sequence goes on along the minus strand of NZ_DATFIP010000055.1, from coordinate 103,998 downwards.
GGCGAGGCCCGGCGCATCTCCTTTGGCGAGGGGCGCTACGGCGCCCCTGTCTGGTCGCCGCGCGGGGATCTGATCGCCTTTACCAAGCAGAACGCGGGGCGGTTCCATATAGGCGTGATGCGCACCGACGGCAGCGAGGAGCGCCTGCTGACCGCGTCCTTCCTGGACGAGGGTCCGACCTGGGCCCCCAACGGCCGGGTCATCATGTTCTCGCGCGAAACCCGTGGCGCCGGTGGCACCTCCAGCCTGTTCTCTGTCGATATCACAGGGCGCAACCTGAAGCAGGTTCCGACACCAACGGGCGCTTCGGACCCGTCCTGGGGGCCCTTGCAGCGTTGACCACGCATTGGTGATTTCTAAGGCCCGCGGGCCATGCTATGCTGCCTGCAACGAGCATTACAAAGAATGACAGGACACATCGAATGACCCATGCACTCAAGGCGGCCCTTCTTCTCGGCGCGCTGGCACTGAGCGCCTGCACCAACGCCGACCGTTTCGACAATCCCGGGGCGGGCACCCCGGGGGGCCAGGCGGGGATTGAGCAGTCGGCCCTCGGATCGGCGGGCGATCCCGAAAGCCCGGCCTATTTCAACCAGACGATCGGCGACCGCGTTCTCTTTGCGGTCGACCAGTCCACGCTCAGTTCCGAGGCGCAGGCCGTTCTGGACGGGCAAGCCCGGTGGCTGTTGACCAATACCGATTACCGGGCCGTGATCGAAGGCCACGCCGACGAACAGGGCACCCGCGAATACAACCTTGCGCTTGGCGCGCGCCGGGCCAATTCGGTGCGGGATTACCTGGTTTCCAAGGGTGTGGCGGCAAACCGCATCGATACCAAGAGCTGGGGCAAGGAAAAACCGCTGGCGGTGTGTTCCGACGAAAGCTGCTATTCGCAGAACCGCCGGGCCGTTACCGTGATCTCGCTCGGCGCGACAAGCTGACAATGTGAAGGGCCAGGGGGGCACGATGCTGCGCAAGGGTCTTCTTTCGGTCGGTCTTATGCTGGTGTTGGCGTTTCCAGCGGCGGCGCAGCAGGATCAGACGCTGGCCGACATCCGGGCGCAACTGGCCGCGCTCTACGGTGATCTTGAACGGCTGCGGCAAGAGCTGAGCCCGAGCGGGCAGCCCGCTCAAGGGGGTGTCGCCGGAGCGTCTCCGCTGGACCGGCTCATCGCCATCGAGGCCGAGCTTACTCGCCTGACGGCCAAGACCGAGCAACTGGAATTCCGCATTGATCGGATCGTCAGCGACGGGACCAACCGCATCGGCGATCTCGAATTCCGGCTTTGCGAGCTTGAACCGGACTGCGATATAGGAAGTTTGGGCAGCACGCCGACGCTCGGAGGGGAAAACAGCGCCGCGGCGGATCAGCCTGTCCAGAATCCCGGTACGGGCCCCGAACTGGCCCTGGCCGAGCGCGAGGATTTCGAGCGCGCCAAGGCCGCCATGGCCGATGGTGACTATCGCGCGGCCACCGACCTGCTTGCCAGTTTCAGCGAAACCTATCCCGGCTCGCCGGTCGCGCCCGAGGTCCACCTGCTGCGCGGCAAGGCCCATGAGGAATTGGGTGAGACGTCCAACGCCGCGCGCGGTTTCCTCGACAGTTTTTCGGCCGCCCCGCGCGGGCCCGTTGCGCCCGAGGCGCTGACGCGCCTGGGCAGGGCTCTGGGTGACCTGGGCCAGCAACAGGACGCCTGCATCACCCTCGGCGAGGTGGCCACGCGCTTTCCCGACAGTGACCAGGTCGACGTGGCGGGCCAGGCGATGCAATCGCTCGGATGCCGCTAGACCCGGACTGGCTGCGGGCGCAGGGACCCGATGCTGCGCTTCTGCATGACATGGATCTCTGTTTTCCGGGGAGGGTGCCCGCGCGCCTTGGTGTGGCTGTCTCGGGCGGCGGGGACTCGGTGGCGCTTTTGCACATTGCCTGGCGTTGGGCCACTCGGCTTGGCCAACAGATCGAGGCAGTGACCGTCGATCACGGGTTGCGTACCGAGGCGGCGGCCGAGGCCCGCGCCGTCGCCGACTTCTGCGCCCGGCTGGAGATTCCACAGACAACCCTTAGGTGGCAGGGCGCGCAGGGCGGCAACACCATGGCAACCGCCCGGGCGGCCCGTTATCGCCTGATCGCCGACTGGGCCCGGGGCCGTGACATCGGGGGGGTCCTTCTGGGCCATACCGCTGATGATGTGGCCGAAACCTTCCTGATGCGGCTGGGACGGAAGGCCGGGGTGGATGGACTGTCGGCAATGGATGTGATCTTCGAACGGAACGGCCTGACCTGGGCCCGGCCCCTGTGGCAGCGCCGGCGGGAAGCGCTGCGCGCCTACTTGCGCCGCAACGCGGTCGAGTGGATCGAGGACCCGACGAACGAGGACCCGAGCTATGACCGGACCCGCGCCCGGGCGCTGCTGGCGGCCCTGACCCCCCTTGGTGTCAATGTCACGGGGTTGACGGAAACGGCCCATGCGTTGCGCATGAGCCGCTCGGCGCTGGAGCATTATACCGCGCAAGAGGCGCAAAACCATGTGACTGAGGACCGCGGAGACCTGCTGATTCCGCGACGGGCGGATCCGCCGCTGCACCCGGAAATCGAACGGCGGCTGATCTCGCGGGGGCTGCAATGGGTGGCGGGCGCGGCCTATGCACCGCGCCGGACCACACTGGCGAACCTGGAGGCTGCGCTGGCGGAGGACGGACCCAGGCAGACTGCCGCAGGCTGCCTCGTGACCGAGGATGCGGGGTCTGTTCTCCGAATTGCCCGCGAATACAATGCCGTCAAGGACAGGCGATCAGCAACCACCGAGACCTGGGACGGGCGCTGGAGTCTGGACGGGCCGCACGCGCCCGGGCTGGAAGTCCGGGCGCTCGGCGAGGGGATCAAGGATTGCCGCGACTGGCGCGACACCGGCCTGCCGCGCGCCTCGCTCATGGCGTCTCCGGCGATCTGGCAGGGCGACGTGCTGATCGCCGCACCTTTGGCTGGGCATAATTCCGACTGGAGTGCGCGGATTGTCACGTCTTTTGCATCTTACCTGCTTTCGCATTGAAGAACGGGCCAAGGTCTCTATCTTGATGCAATACTGCGGCGCTTGGCGCGCCCGTGACCGAATCTATAGGAGTCCGCCGTGGGAAACGCGCGCAACTTGGCCTTTTGGGTCGTCCTGTTCATCGTAATCATCGCCCTGTTCCAGCTTTTCGGCGGGGATCAGGCGACGAACAGCAGCAGCACCAGAAGCTATTCGCAATTCGTCCAGGCCGTTGAATCCGGCGCGGTGACCGAGGTCACGATGGACGGGGAAAAGCTCTATTACCAAGGGTCCGATAATCGCAGCTACATGGCGGTGGTCCCCGGCGATGCCGAGGTCACGCAGTTGCTCATGGATAACGGTGTGTCGGTAGAGGCGCGCCCGCAGGAACAGTCCGGTTTTGCGACTTTCCTGCTCGGGCTACTGCCCTTCCTGCTGTTGATCGGGGTCTGGATCTACTTCATGAACCGCATGCAGGGCGGCGGCAAGGGTGGCGCCATGGGCTTTGGCAAGTCCAAGGCAAAGCTGCTGACGGAAAAACACGGTCGTGTCACCTTTGACGAGGTCGCCGGCATCGACGAGGCCAAGGACGAGCTGGAAGAGATTGTCGAGTTCCTGCGCAATCCGCAGAAATTCAGCCGCCTGGGCGGCAAGATCCCCAAGGGCGCGCTGCTGGTCGGCCCGCCGGGCACGGGTAAGACGCTGCTGGCTCGCGCCATCGCGGGCGAGGCGGGCGTGCCGTTCTTCACCATCTCCGGCTCGGACTTCGTGGAGATGTTCGTGGGTGTCGGTGCATCCCGCGTGCGCGACATGTTCGAACAGGCCAAGAAGAATGCGCCCTGCATCGTCTTCATCGACGAGATCGACGCCGTCGGACGGTCCCGTGGCGTGGGGTACGGTGGCGGCAATGACGAGCGTGAACAGACGCTCAACCAGCTGCTGGTGGAAATGGACGGGTTCGAGGCCAACGAAGGCATCATCATCGTCGCGGCCACCAACCGCCCCGACGTTCTCGACCCCGCGCTGCTGCGCCCGGGCCGCTTTGACCGGCAGGTTCAGGTGCCCAACCCCGATATCAAGGGCCGCGAGAAGATTCTGGGTGTGCATTCGCGCAAGGTGCCACTGGGCCCAGACGTGGACCTGCGCATCATCGCACGCGGCACGCCCGGTTTCTCCGGGGCCGACCTGGCCAACCTCGTGAACGAGGCGGCGCTGATGGCTGCGAGGGTGGGCCGACGGTTCGTGACGATGCTCGATTTCGAGAATGCCAAGGACAAGGTCATGATGGGCAGCGAGCGGCGCTCGATGGTCATGACCGAGGACGAAAAGAAGTTGACCGCCTATCATGAGGCTGGCCATGCTATCGTTGGCCTGAACGTCCCGCAGCACGACCCGATCCACAAGGCCACGATCATCCCGCGCGGCCGGGCGCTGGGCCTGGTGCTGTCGCTGCCCGAACGCGATCAGCTATCGGTGACCTTCACAAAGTACAAGTCCAAGATCGCGATGGCGATGGGCGGCAAGGTGGCCGAGGAATTGAAATTCGGCCCCGAGAACGTGACCTCTGGGGCGACATCGGACATTCAGCAGGTGTCCAAGATCGCGCGCGCCATGGTGACGCAGTTCGGCTATGATCCGGAACTGGGACACGTCGACTACGCAAACGAACAGGAGTCCTACCTGGGCGCTTATGGTGGCGGCACCAACCATAGCCCCGAGACCCAGAAGATCATCGATTCCAAGGTCAGGGACCTGATCGACGAGGGCTATAATACGGCCAAGCGCATCCTGACCGAGCATGGCGAGGAATGGGAACGTCTGGCGCAGGGTCTGCTCGAATACGAGACCCTTACGGGCGGCGAAATCACCAAGGTGATCAAGGGCGAACCGCTCAACCGTGACGATGATGCCGATGACTCGCCGCCCACCGACGGCAGTTCGGTTACTGCGATCCCCAAGACCAAGGGGCGCAAGCCCAAGGGTCCGGAACCGGAGCCCGAGCCGACGGCCTGATCCTTTGAAGGCCCCGCCCGACCGGCGGGGCTTTTTCTTTGCGACACATCTTGCGCCGGGGTGCCAAGCGGCTGACCATGATCGTCGTGACCACGCCGGAGACCCCCATGCCCGCCTTGAAACCCACCGACCACCACGCGACGATCACATGGCTGGGCCGGATGACGGACCGGACGGAACCGGCGGTCGGCGGCGTTGCTCTGGATCGCCTGGAGCTGGGCTTCGACGGGCTGGTCGGGGCGCCCTATGCCGGGCGCACCCGGCCCTCGTGTTCGCGGGTCACGGCGCAGCATCCCAGGGGCACCGAGATTGCCAATGTCCGGCAGCTCAGCATCGTCAGCGCCGAGGACCTTGCAGAGGTTGCCGCCGACATGGGGCTGCAGGCACTGGACCCGACCTGGCTGGGGGCAACGATGGTCGTGACGGGGCTGGCGGACTTCAGCCATCTGCCACCCTCCGCGCGCCTGCAGGCCGAGAGGGGCACCACGCTGGTGATCGACATGCAGAACCGCCCCTGCCACCAGCCCGGCCTGACGGTCGAGCGGCAGCACCCTGGCCACGGCAAAGCCTTCAAGGCCGCCGCCGAGGGTCGTCGCGGAGTGACCGCCTGGGTCGAACGTCCCGGCGCCCTTGTGATCGGCGACCGTCTGCGGCTGCACGTTCCCGACCAGCGCGCCTGGGCACCCTGAGCGCGCGGCGGCGGCGAAACAGCTCCGATCGGAAATGCGCCCGGGCATGACCGACGATTCCGGCAGCGAAAATGTCGCAATCGCGGTGCAAGGGCCGCCCATGTCGTGTTTAGGGTGTGCCAGCATTTGACCACGCGCCCCGCCGGGGCCGATCCCAGGGAAGAGACCGCAAAAATGGCATTCAAGACCGACATCGAAATTGCCCGCGAGGCCAGCAAGAAGCCGATCCAGGAGATCGGCGCAAAGCTGGGCATCGACAGCGACCACTTGCTGCCCTATGGCCACGACAAGGCCAAGGTCAGCCAGGAGTTCATCAATTCCGCCAAGGGCAATGCCAAGGGCAAGCTGATCCTCGTGACTGCCATCAACCCGACCCCGGCCGGCGAGGGCAAGACCACGACCACGGTGGGGCTGGGGGACGGCCTCAACCGCATCGGCAAGAAAGCCGCGATCTGCATCCGCGAGGCCTCGCTCGGGCCGAACTTCGGCATGAAGGGTGGCGCCGCGGGCGGCGGCCGGGCACAGGTCGTGCCCATGGAGGACATGAACTTGCACTTCACCGGTGACTTTCATGCGATTACGGCGGCGCACAACCTGCTGTCGGCGATGATCGACAACCACATCTACTGGGGCAACGAGCTGGAAATCGACGAACGCCGAGTCAGCTGGCGCCGGGTCATGGACATGAACGACCGCGCCCTGCGCGACACGGTCACGTCCTTGGGCGGGGTGGCCAACGGCTTTCCGCGCCAGACGGGTTTTGATATCACGGTGGCTTCGGAAGTCATGGCGATCCTGTGCCTGGCCACTGACCTCAATGACCTCGAAAAGCGTCTGGGCGCCATGATCGTGGCCTATCGTCGGGACAAGTCGCCGATCTACTGCCGCGACATCAAGGCCGATGGCGCGATGACCGTGCTGCTGAAGGACGCGATGCAACCGAACCTGGTGCAGACGCTGGAAAACAACCCCGCCTTCGTGCATGGCGGGCCTTTTGCCAACATCGCCCATGGCTGCAACTCGGTCATTGCCACCACCACGGCGCTGAACACCGCCGATTACGTCGTGACCGAGGCCGGCTTCGGGGCCGACCTTGGCGCCGAGAAGTTCATGAACATCAAATGCCGCAAGGCCGGGCTCGCCCCTGACGCGGTGGTCCTGGTGGCCACGGTGCGCGCGATGAAGATGAACGGTGGTGTGGCCAAGGCCGATCTTGGCGACGAAAACGTCGATGCCGTGCAGGAGGGCTGTGCCAACCTGGGCCGCCATATCGGCAACCTCAAGCAGTTCGGCGTGCCGGTCGTGGTCGCAATCAACCACTTTGTCACCGACACTGATGCCGAAATCCAGGCGGTCAAGGACTACGTGGAAACGCAGGGCTCGGAAGCGGTGCTGTCGCGCCACTGGGAGCTGGGCTCGGAAGGGTCCGAGGCATTGGCGCGCAAGGTGGCCGAGGTCGCCGACAGCGGGGCCAGCCAATTCGCACCGCTCTACCGTGACGATCTCGGGCTTTTCGAGAAGATCGAGCGCGTGGCCACGGCGATCTACCGTGCCGACGAGGTGCTGGCCGATGCCAAGATCCGCAACCAACTCAGGGAATGGGAGGACGCCGGATACGGTCACCTGCCGGTGTGCATGGCCAAGACGCAGTATTCCTTCTCGACCGACCCGTCTTTGCGCGGGGCGCCGACGGGGCATTCCGTGCCTGTGCGCGAGGTGCGCCTTTCGGCGGGGGCCGGGTTCATCGTGGTTATCTGCGGCGAGATCATGACCATGCCGGGCCTGCCGCGGCAGCCGGCCTCGGAGAATATCCGCCTGAACGACGAGGGCCTCATCGAAGGCCTGTTCTGATCCGGCGGGACGACGCTGTTGCCTTCCCTGAGGGGAAGGCAATGCGCCCCGCCCGCCGTCCCGTCCGGAGCATTCCATGACCGCAATGCATCGTGCCGCCCTGATCGACGGCAAGGCCATCGCCGCGCGAAAGCGTGCCGAGATCGCGCAGCAAGCAGAGGCGCTGGCCGTTGACGGCTGGCAGCCGCGGCTGGTCTCCATCTCGGTCGGCGATACCGCGGCGGCCGCGCTCTATGTGCGCAACCAGCAGCGTAGCGCCGAAAGCGCCGGCGTGCAGTTCGAGGCGCGCACCTACGATGCGTCGATGTCGCTCGAACAGCTGGTCGGTGTTTTGCAGGGGCTGAACGCCGATCCGCGGGTCAACGGCATCATCATCCAGCGTCCCTTGCCGGATCATATCCCGGTCAAGGCCCTGCAGAGGGCGGTGCATCCGCTCAAGGACGTGGAAGGGATGCATCCTGCTTCCATCGGCAATATTGTCTACAACGATCTGGCGCTTGGCCCCTGCACCGCCGTGGCGGCGGTCGAAATCCTGAAAACCCTGCCGCTGCGGCTGGAAGGACTGGATGTCACGGTCATTGGCCATTCCGAGATCGTGGGCAAACCGATCACATTCCTGCTGATGGGGCTTGGGGCGACGGTCACGGTCTGCCATCACATGACCCGTTCGGTGGCGATGCACAGCCGGGCTTCGGACGCGGTCTTCGTCGCCGTGGGCAAGCCGGGGCTGGTAACGGGCGAGATGGTGAAACCCGGCGCGGCCCTGATCGACATCGGTATCAACCGGGTCGAGACGCCCGATGGCCCGCGCACTGTAGGCGATGCCGATTTCGCAAGCTGCGCCGGGGTCGCGGGCTGGATCACGCCGGTGCCCGGCGGTGTCGGCCCGGTGACCGTGGCGATCCTGATGCAGAACGCGGTGCTTGCGACGCAGCTCCAGAAAGAGCACTACGCAGCTGAATACGCCAATACGGAGGCATGAGATGACGGCCAGTGTGATCGACGGCAAGGCCTTCGCGGCCAGCGTGCGGGAGAAAGTGGCGGGCCACGTGGCGCGACTGAAGGAAGAACACGGGATCATCCCCGGCCTTGCGGTCGTGCTTGTGGGCGAGGACCCGGCCAGCCAGGTCTACGTCCGGTCCAAGGGCAAGCAGACGGTCGAGGTCGGCATGAAGAGCTTCGAGCACCGTCTGGAGGCCGACACACCGGAGTCAGACCTGCTGGCGCTGATCGACCAGTTGAACACTGATCCCGGCGTGCACGGCATCCTGGTGCAACTGCCGCTGCCGGGTCACCTGAACGAGGATCTGGTGATCAACTCCATCGACCCGGCCAAGGACGTGGACGGCTTTCATGTCTCGAATGTCGGGCTTCTGGGCACTGGACAGAAGAGCATGGTGCCCTGCACGCCGCTGGGTAGCCTGATGATGCTGCGCGATCATCTGGGCAGTCTTTCGGGGCTTGACGCGGTGGTGATCGGCCGCTCGAATATCGTCGGCAAGCCCATGGCGCAGCTGCTTCTCGGCGACAGCTGCACCGTGACCATCGCGCATTCCCGCACGAAGGACCTGCCCGGCGTCGTGCGCCGCGCCGATATCGTGGTGGCCGCCGTGGGACGCCCCGAGATGGTGCCCGGCGACTGGATCAAGCCGGGTGCCACGGTGATCGACGTTGGCATTAACCGTCTGCCCTCCGAGGAAGAGGGCGGCAAGGGGCGCCTTGTCGGGGATTGCCACTATGCCAGTTGCGCCGAGGTGGCCGGCGCAATCACGCCGGTGCCCGGCGGGGTCGGGCCGATGACCATTGCGTGCCTGCTGGCCAATACCGTTACCGCCTGCTGCCGCGCCAGTGGGTTGGCCGAACCCGAGGGCCTTACGGCCTGAGCGGCAGCATCGTTCCCTGCATCAGGGTGACGTGGGGTCCCCGGTCGCCCGTCACGGCCGCGACGCGCGCTGTCACCTCCAGCGGGCGCCGACCCGGTTTCTCGACCCGCACCGTGGCCCGCGGACATTCGCCACTGGTCGGGCAAGCAGGTAGACCTTCGTTCTTTTGGTCAGCACCTCTTTGCCAGGGTGCAGAAGCGACAGGGCCGCATGGGCTGCCGATGTCGCCGGTTCTGGCGGGGACGCCAAAGGGTGCCTTTGCTGCGCTGGGCCATGTCGCCGCCCCTTCGGCCTGTTCCGCGCCGGGACCGGCTGCACGAGCGCTTGAACTCCGGCGAGCAGGGGCGGGCGTCGTACGGCTCGGCCTGTCTGACCATCACGTGGTGGTCGTGTTGCCGGTCGAGGAGAGGGTTGCGGTTGGCCCGAAACACCGGCCAGACCTTGCGGCGGCCACACATCCGGCGGATTAGAGTGCGGCCAGCGGCACGGCCACCGCGCGGCGTCCGGTCAGTATGGCGATCGCATCGGTGCCCATGCGGTCGCGCAGAACCGGCTCGGTGGCCCGCAGCCCGCCGGTATAGGCCCCGAAGGCAGGCAGAAGTACCCGGTCGCGATCCGCGAGAAAACAGGGGCGCGCCGCTGTGGTGCCCGGCACCCGAGCCTTGGGATGATAGTGACCGGACACCTCGGGCCTGTCCGGCGTGGCGATGTGACGAAACCGCAGCCCTTCAAGGACATGTTCGGCCAGGTGGCTGCCGCCCAGAGCGACCGGGCCAGGGTCATGGTTGCCCTCGATCCAGGTCCAGTCGCGCCCGGCCTGAAGCCCCGCCAGATGCAGTCGCACCGTCTCGGGCAGACTGGTGGCGGCGTCCAGATCGTCGAAACTGTCGCCGAGGCAGATCACATGGCGGGGCGCCGTCTCTGCGATCGCGGCGTCCAGCCGGGTCAGTGTTTCCTGGGTTTCGTAGGGGGGCAGAAGGCCCCCACCACGCCGCGCGATGCGTTCGGACTTGCCCAGGTGCAGGTCCGACACGCACAGCAGACCCATGGCCGGCCAGAACAGGCTGCCATCGGCGCGGGCCTGCAGGTCATGCTCGCCGAGTTTCAGGACGTGATGCGACATGGCCCCGACTTGGCCCAGCCGTCGCGGGCCTGCAAGATCAAAGCGCGGCGAGACCGGCCTCGGCCATCAGCCGGTCGGCCTCGGCTTCCAGCAGCCGCTCGCGCCCTTCGCCGGCGATGGGCACCTTGCCCGGTTCCAGCAACAGGGGCGCGGCCAGGGGGGAAACCCGGGTCAGCCGTTGGTGGTCGATGCCTTCGATGCGGCCCAGCATGTCCTCGATCCGGCCGAAATCGACCAGCCCGCGCATGGCCTCTTCGCGGGTGATGCGCATCAGCAGGTGATCGGGATCGAACTTGGCCAGCGTGTCGTAAAGGATGTCGGACGAAAACGTCGCCTGCCTGCCGGTTTTCCTGGGGCCGGGGATGTTCCGCTCGATCAGCCCGGCGATGGTTGCGGCGCCCCGAAAGGTGCGTTTCATCACCGCGTTGCCTTGCAGCCAGGAGTCCAGCCCCGCACGCGTATCGGCCGGGTTCAGGAGGGCGGCAGGGTCGGGGACGGGTTCCAGCCCCCAGATCAGCAGGGCGTAGTCGGTCATGACGAAGCCCAGCGGCGACAGGCCCGCCGCCTCCATCCGCTGGGTCAGGATAAGGCCCAGCGTGCGGTGCGCGTTCTGCCCGGCAAAGCCATAGAGGCACAGGTGCTCGCGCCCTTCGTGCGGAAAGGTCTCGACCAGCAACCGCCCGGCCGAGGGCATCCGGCTGACCTTGTGCTGCAGCGCCAGCCAGTCCGCAGTGTGCCCCGGCAGGTCCGGCCAACAGTCGCGGTTCAGAAGCTGCAGGATACGTTGTGACAGCTGGGTCGAGGTGGCGAACTTCGTGCCCGAGAAAACGGCGACCTTGGGCTCGCGCCCGGGGGTTCGGCTGACCTCGACAGTCAATTCCTTAAGACCCTCGTAGCGCACAACCTCACCACCGATCAGGAATCGGTCACCGGGCGTGAGCGAGGCGGCAAAGGCTTCCTCGACCTCGCCCAGCGTTCTGTTGCCGCGCCGCATTCGCACCTTGAGAAGATCCGCATCCTGGATCGTGCCGATGTTCATGCGAATGCGCCGGGCCGCGCGGGGATCGCGCAGGTGCCATTTCCCGTCGGTCTGTTTCAGGCGCTGCCACCTGTCATATGCGCGCAAGGCATAGCCGCCTGTCGCGCAGAAGGACAGGCAATCGTCGAAGGCGGCGCGCGGCAGGTCGGCATAGGCGCCCACGGTCCGGACCTCGGCGAAGAGGGCGTCGGCCTCAAAGGGTCCGGCGCAGGCGCGGGACAGGATGTGCTGGCACAGCACGTCCAGCGGGCCTGGGCCACGCGGTGCGCCGTCAAGGTCATGTTCGCGGGCGGCCTCAAGCGCGGCATGGCATTCGACGACCTCGAAGCGGTTGGCGGGCACCAGCAGCGCCTTTGACGGAGCATTGTAGCGGTGATTGGCCCGCCCGATGCGCTGCACCATCCGTTTGACGTTCTTGGGCGCGCCGATCTGGATCACCAGGTCCACGTCGCCCCAGTCGATCCCGAGGTCCAGCGACCCGGTGCAGACGATGGCGCGCAACCGTCCGGCCACCATGGCCGCCTCGACCTTTTCGCGCTGGTCGCGGCTCAGGCTGCCGTGGTGGATGCCAATGGGCAGATCGTCGTCGTTTGCCAGCCAGAGATGGTGAAAGAAGATCTCGGCCTGGGCGCGTGTATTGTGGAAAATAAGCGTGGTCTTGTGATTTCTTACCTGTTCAAGAACCTCTGGAATCGCGTGCTTTGCTCCACCGCCGGACCAGGGGGGGCGGCTTTGCGTGACCAGCATCTCGATGTCCGGGTCCGGGCCGGGATCGGCCTCCAGGATCGGGCAGGGGTCGGGGTGACGCGCGAGGGTTCGTGCGATCGCCGCGGGGTCGTCAACCGTGGCCGACAGCCCGACGCGCCGTAGACCCGGGGCCAACCCCTCCAGCCGGGAAAGGGCCAGCATCAACTGGTCGCCACGCTTGCTTTCGGCGAGGGCGTGGATTTCATCCACGATCACCCGTTGCAGCCCGGCAAAGATACGCGGCGCGTCCTCGTAGCTGGTCAGCAGCGCCAACGACTCCGGCGTGGTCAGAAGGATATGCGGCGGGTCAGCCCGCTGGCGGCGCTTGGCGGTATAGGTGGTGTCGCCGCTGCGATCCTCGATGCGGATGGGCAGGCCCATCTCCTGAACCGGGGCGGTCAGGTTGCGCCGGATATCCGTCGCCAGCGCCTTGAGCGGCGAAACATAGAGCGTGTGCAGCCCGTCATGCCCACCCTCGGCCAGGTCCACCAGGCTTGGCAGGAAACCGGCCAGCGTCTTGCCGCCCCCGGTAGGCGCGATCAGCAGCGTGGCCGGGTCGGCGGCGCGGTCCAGCATCTGCTGCTGATGCGGGTGAACGGCCCATCCCCGTGCATCGAACCAGTCGCGGAATGTCCGGGGCAAGATTGTCATGGGGTGAAACTAGTTCGACCCGTGGGGCTGTGCCAGCGCGCCCGGCGTCTTTGGTCCGGAATGCCTTGGGGGTCTCTCGCAGACCGACGGGCTCAGCGGCTCCTGCTGGTCGGACGGGCCGGGAGGGTCTGATCCGATCCCTCAGTGCAGGATGTCCTCTTCCTTGACGAACATGTTCGCCCAGGCGCGGTCCACAAGGTCCGGACGCATCTGGTAGGGGATGCCCTCGAATTCGCAGATCGAGATGATCTGGTCGATCAGGAATACCGGCTGGTAATTGGCATAAACGTTGTCGATGGTCGGGTATTTTTCCTGCAACAGGTAGACCAGAGATTCCTCGTCCAGCGGCATCCCCTTCTTGCGGGCGACCAGAGCGAAGATCTTCAGGAAATCCTCCTGCGTGGGGCCGTCGATCTTGATCTTGAAGAAAATCCGGCGCAGCGCGGCCTTGTCGAAGATGTCGTTGGGGTGGAAGTTGGTCGAAAAGATCACCAGTGTATCGAAGGGCACCTCGAACTTCTCGCCCGATTGCAGAGCAAGGATATCGCGGCTTTCCTCAAGCGGCACGATCCAGCGGTTGACCAGTTTCTGCGGCGGCTCCTCCTGGCGGCCGAGGTCGTCGACGATAAAGACCCCGCCCGAGGATTTCAGTTGCAACGGCGCCTGGTAAGTGCGCGCGGTCGGGTTGTAGACAAGGTCCAGCATGGAGAGCGACAGCTCGCCGCCGGTGACGACCGTGGGCCGCTCGCACCTGACGTAGCGGGTATCGAAGCGGCCGCTCGTGCGGCGCAGGGAATTCGGGTCGTCCACCTGCTCCTCGGCCGCCGCATGGACGATCGGGTCATAGACGGTGATGACCTGGCCGGCGTATTCGATGGCGCGAGGGATGTAGATCTTGTCGCCCAGGGCATCGCGGATGCCATTGGAAATCGATGATTTTCCGTTCCCCGGGGGGCCGTACATCAGGATTGACCGCCCCGAGGAGACCGCTGGACCGAGCTGGTCCAGCAGGTCCGGCGGCAGGATCAGGTGCCCCATGGCTGCGGTCAGCTGGTCGCGGGTGATCTGGATGCTGCGGATCGACTGGCGCTTGACCTGCTCGGCATAGACCTCCAGCGGAACCGGCATGGCGCCGAAGTACTCCGACTGCGCCAGCGCATCCAGCGCCCGGGCTTTGCCTGCATCTGTCAACTGATACCCCATCTCGTTGCCGGAATTGGCGTTCAGTGTCCCCATCGCCTCGAGAAGCTTCTGCGTGCGGGCCAGGTCGACAAGTTCCTGGGTCACGGGCACCGGAAGGCAGATGGCCCGGGCCAGGTCCGAAACGGTTTCGGCGTTCTTGCGAAACATCGTCTTGAGGACGATGTCGCGCATCATCACCGGTGGAAGGCGCATGGCCTCCAGCGATTTTGGCGCGGGTGGGGCGACAACGTCGGAGGTCTGCATGTTCATGGCGGCAGGCTCGCTTTCTCGGTTGCACTTGTGGCCCGCAGGACGCGACCGGTGTCAAATCCGGCCCGGCAGGGCGCAGGGGGTATGATCCGCTTTTTGCCGGGTTATTGTGGCGAAAAAAGGGACAAAGGCGTTCCAGAGGCGCACATGAGCAGACCGAACCCAGTTATCCTGACGGCCTTTCTGGCCATGATCGTCCTCGTCATGGGGGGAGCCGCGGTTCTCAAGGGCGGCCTCTACATCGACAAGCACGACGGTGACGCGATGCACCTGATGGAGATCGTCTTTCGCATGGCCGAGGGGCAGGTGTCGCACCTGGACTTCATGACGCCGATCGGCGCGCTTGCCTTCTGGCCCGTGGCTCTTCTGGTGATGTCGGGGATGGGCGTCGGCATGGCCTTTCTCTGGTCGCAGGTAATCGTCGCGGCACTCTTCCTGCCCATGGTCGTGTGGGTCGCGGCCAGCCGCCTTGGCCCCAACCTTGCCCTACTTTTCGGCGGCGTTGTCATGGTGCTGCTGCTGGCGCTGATCGACGGCGGGGCCGAGACCAATATCTCGGTCTCGATGCATTACAACCGACAGGCCTGGGCGGCAGCCTTCGTTGCGATCCTTGCGGCGCTGATCCCGCCGGTCCATCCCCGCGTCGGCCAGGTCGACGGGATCATCATCGGCCTGATGATGGTCCTTCTTGCCATGGTCAAGGTGACCTATTTCGCCGCCTTCGCGCTGCCCGTCGCGCTGGCGCTGGTGATGACCGAACAGCGCCGGGCGCTGGGCTGGGCGCTGGGAACCGGGCTGGCCGCCTTTACCGCCATTACGCTTTTCCTTGGGCCGGGGATCTGGCCGGCCTATATGGCCGACCTGGCCACGGTTGCCGGATCCGAGGTGCGCGCGGCGCCGGGCGACCCGCTCACGGCGGTCATGGGGGCGCCGGCCTACCTCGGCGGATCGCTGGTTGCCCTGGGCGGTGTCATCCTGCTGCGCCAGGCGCGGATGGAGACCGGCGGGCTGATCCTGCTTCTGCTGGTGCCGGGCTTCTTCTACGTCACCTACCAGAACTACGGAAACGATCCAAAGTGGCTGATGCTGGTGGCGGTGCTGCTGCTGGCGCTGCGCCCCGAGGCCGACAAGGTGCTGCGCAACGCCTTCGGCTGGCCCCTGCGCGACGCGCTGGGTGTGGCCGCGGCCATGGCGCTGGCGCTGTCCCTGGCTTCCTACGCGAACCTTGCCTACAGTCCGCTGCGCCATTTGCGGGTCGATCCGGCCGAATACGTTCCCCTGCTGCCCCGGGCCCGGCAACACGCCGACCTGCAGGTGCGCAGTTTGCGGTTCAACCGGGTGGATGCGCGGGTCGCACTGGACGGTCCAGGGACCGGGCTGGAACGATACCGCCCCCTTGCCGAACGCGAGACCCCGCCGACCTTCATGGGCGAGAACCTAAAGGATTGTACGCTCGAACTTGGGCTGCAAGCTGTCATGGATGCCATTACCCGCGATCTGGAAGAGGCGGGGCTGGCCGATGGCCGCTCCATCCTCGCGGCGGACCTTTTCAGTTCGTTCTGGCTTTTCGGGGCACTTGATCCCCTGGAGGGCGGGGCACCCTGGTATTACGGGGGTCTGCCCGGTTGGGAGAATGCCGACTACCTTCTGGTTCCGAGCTGCCCCCGGCTCCCGCAGATCCGCGACAGCATGATCGAGGAATTCAAGACGCGCGGCATCACCGACGAACTGACCGAGATCCGCCGCACGCCGCTTTATACCCTCTATGGCAAGGGGTAGGGTGGCAGGGGCCAATCGCTTATCGGACAGACCTGATCGCCGGGTCCCATGCCCGCCTCGCCGGGCGAATGCGAAAAGCGGTGTTTCGTTCGTTCGGCGTTTGCCGGATCGTTTCAGATCAGCGGACCGGCCAAGTACAGCACCAGCGTCACCCCCAATGGGAACCCCATGGGAAAGCGCCGCGTCTCGGTCCAGCTTTGCCAGTGCGGGGCCAGTCCGCGGACAGGGGGAATGGCCCTGCACAGTCGATGCACGGCAAAAGCGGCAACAAGGCTGATGACCAACAAGAACAGCACCCCACCCACGTCCTGCAGGGCAACGAAAGGCGCGGCCGAGGCCATGAACTTGGCATCCCCCGCCCCCAGCGCCCCGAAGGCGTTCAGCCCGACCCCGATGGCCAGAACCACGCCGAAATGGGCAAAGCGCAGCAGGTAATCCGGCCAGAACGGCATAAGGAAGGCGCCCAGCACCACGAACACCAGCGCCAGCAGGTCCGTGGACCAGGTCGGAATCTTCATCGCCCGCAGATCGTTCCAGGCCACGTACAGGCATAGCGGCGCCGCGAAAGGCAGGAACCAGGCCGCCTGGGTGACGCTCAGCGAAGTTTCGATCACCGGATCAGTTCGTCACGTTGTCTTCGAGCGCCCGCAGCGATCGGGCCGCGGCCTCGAAGTGCTGCGGATGGGTGTCTATCGCCTCGCGCAACAGGCCGCGCCCGATGGTCACGTCGTTCTGCTTGATCGCGGTCAGCGCCAGCGTGTGCAGCAATTGCGCCCGCTCGACCTGGCTCATGGGGATCACCGGCAGGTCATAGTTGCGCTGCGCCCCGCGGGCCATGACAAGGTTGTTCTTGGCGGTAAAGAGGTCACGATCGTTCTTGATCGCGTCCAGGAACAGCTCTTCCGCGCCTTCGTAATCGCCCCGCGTCAGCCGGGAAAAGCCCCAGTTGTTGTAGACGCCGGCGGGCCGGGTCGTGAGCCCGGCGGCGGTCTCGTAGAAACTGTCGGCGCTGTCCCATTCCTCGTTGCTGTCGGCGACCATGGCCTCCAGCCGGTAGCGTTCGTAGGTCTCGTGGGTGGGAGGGATGCCATCGAGCACCTCTTCGGCGCGCTCCCACTGGTTGGTGCGGATCAGAGCATCGGCCAGGCTGACCTCGTCGTCGGCGGTGCTTTCCTCGTGGGCGGTGACCTCGGACCAGGCCTCGACTGCGCGGCCGTTCTCGCGTGCCCGGACCAGCGACTTGGCCAGCCCGCGCATCAGGTCGATGCGGCCCGGGTCGTTCTGGCTGGCGCGGGCGAAGTAGCGCACCGCTTCGTCGGGGTCGCCGACGGTCAGCATGACATCGTTGAGGTTGGTTTCGTCAACGGCGTTGACGTCCTGAAGGGCCCGGTTCACCTGGGCCTCGCCCGATCGGTCGCAGGCGGACAGTGCCCATACCCCGACCAGGGTCGTGAAAAGGAGGAACGGGTGGCGCATGTTTTGCGTCCTCTTGCTGCTCTTGCCTCTAGGGGTCGCCGCCCAGGAGCAGGTAGTCTCCCGTGCCGCGGCGAACCAGTCGGAACTCTTCGTTCTCTTCAGCATCAGAGTAACCCGGATTCCCGAGCTTGGCGAGCGCCAAGCTCAGGTTGTCGCGGATACGGTCCGAATCACCGTTGTCCGTTGCATAGGCGCGACGGAAGACCTGCGCCGCCTCGGCAATCTTGCCTCGTTCCATGAGGATGACGCCCAGGTTGTTCCAGGCCGGCACGAAGGTCGCGTCGGCCTCGACCGCGCGGCGCAGCAGGTCCTCGGCCTGGCCCAGCCGCCCGAGCCGCAGGTTTGCCGACCCCAGCGCCGAAAGCGTGTCGACATTCAGGCCCTGCCGCCCGGCCGCACGGGTATAGGCCTGCAACGCAAGCTCGAATTCCCCCGCCGCCATCAGCCGGTGGCCCACGATCAGCCCGTCAACATCCGGTTCGCCCGCGACACCGGGGGCATAGACCCGCTCGCCCTCGGGGGCAAATCCAGTCGGGGCACAGGCCGCCATTGCAATGGCGGCCAGCACGCAGAGAAGTATCGGGATCGGGCGGAGGTGGCGTATCATGGGCGCGCGGGGCTGCCTGTCGTAAGGATATCTGCGGATGCCGAAGGCTTGCCCATACCGCGCTGTGGTTCAAGTCGGGATCGACTCGGCGCGCG
This sequence comes from Salibaculum sp., assembly GCF_035270045.1. NCBI lineage: Bacteria > Pseudomonadati > Pseudomonadota > Alphaproteobacteria > Rhodobacterales > Roseobacteraceae > Salibaculum > Salibaculum sp. Next base: position 85,564 of record NZ_DATFIP010000055.1, on the reverse strand, counting down.
GACTCAGAGACCGGAATCCGAAAGTGTCACCGAAATCTCGTATACCGAGGGGCCGATCAGGATGATCAGCAAGGGCGGAAGGGTCAGCATCATCGTTGCCAGTGTCATCTTCGTGGGCAGGGTGTTGGCCTTTTCCTCGGCCCGCATGACGCGCTTGTCGCGCATCTCGGCCGAGAAGACACGCAGAGCCTCGGCGATCGAGGTCCCGAATTGCTGCGACTGGATCAGAACAGTGACGAAACTGGCGATGTCGGGCACACCCGCGCGTTCGGACATGTCGCGCAGAACCTGGGTCTTGTCCTTGCCGGCCTTCATCTCGTGCGAGACGATCTTGTATTCCTCGGCCAGGGCGGGAAAGCCGGATTCCAGTTCGTGCGCCACGCGGATGATTGCCTGGTCCAGCGATTGGCCCGCCTCGACGCAGACCAGCATCATGTCCAGGCTGTCGGGAAAGCCGTTGACCATCTGTTCCTGGCGTTCGTCCTGGCGCCGCTTCACCCAGTATTTCGGCAGCATGTAGCCGACCATGCCGGGCAGCAGGATCGAGATCATCATGGACTGGGCCGTGGGTTCGCCGGTCGAGGAATCGAATATGGCGTAGCCCGCGCCCAGCACCAGGAAACCCAGCCCGAGCGCGAACTGCGAAAAGTGGTAGACCCGCACGGCATTCTTGCTGCGATAGCCAGCCTGCACCAGCTTGAGCTTGGCCGACGAGAACTCCTCCTGGTTCTGCGGTTCCAGGAAGTCGGAGTATTTTTCGAGCTTGTCCTTGCCGCCGCCGACGCGCAGCCGGGTGCCCTGGGTCCTGTCCTGGTTGGCCTGGTTGCTGGACTTGAGCTTTTCCAGCGGGTCCTCGTCCTTGTTCAGAAGGGCTGGCAGGACCAGAAGGATCAGCAGGACCCCCAGCATTCCCAGCGCCATGAGCGGGCCGAAGGGGCCGAGCATCTCGGTGAGCTTCTGTGAGACGGTATCGAGAATTTGCATGACTTTCCTCAGACCTTGATGTCCACGAGCCGGCGCATGACGATGATATTGGCCACCAGGAAGACCGCCACGATCAGGCAGGCCGGGATGAAGACTGCCGTTTCACGCACGTCGTCATAGTAGTTGGGCTGGATCACGTTGATCATGACCAGCGCGACCAGCGGGAAGCCCGACAGGAACATGCCGGACCATTTCGCCTCGGCCGTGATGGCCTTGACCCTGCGGAATAGCTTGAAGCGTGCCCGGATCACCTTGGCCAGGCCGGCCAGGATCTCGGCCAGGTTGCCCCCGGCCTGCTGCTGGATGGTCACGGCCACGGCCAGGAAGCGCAGGTCCTGCATGTCGATGCGGTCAGCCATCTCCTTGAGCGTTTCGCCCATGTCGCGGCCATAGGCGACCTCGTCAGAAATCACGCCCATCTCGGTGCCCAGCGGGTCGGGGACTTCCTTAGCGACGATATTGACGGCCGAGCTGAAGGGGTGGCCGACCCGGAGCGACCGGACCATGAGCTCGACCGCGTCCGGCAGCTGTTCCTCGAGCAGGGCCAAGCGCTTGTTGGCCTTCTTGGTGATCCACATGTAAACCCCGCCAACCCCCATTGCCACGGCCACGGCCAGGCGCACCGGCGCCGAGGCGGTGGTGCCAAAGGTCAACCCGAAGAAGGCGACGCCCGACAGGACGCCCATCACGACGATCAACTGCGAGGGCGTGAAGGCGATGTTTGCCTTTTGCGCCTTGTTGGCCAGCAGCGAATAGAGCGGGATGCGCTGGCTCTTGATGTGCTGGGTCATCTCCTTGCGGAGTTGCTCGAGCACTTCCTCGCGGTTGTTGCCCTTCTCGAGCATCTCGAGGCGGCGGTTGACGCGACTGTTGAGGCTGATCGACTTGCCGAAGGCCACGAGGTAGATGCCGTTGACCAGCACCAGGATGGCCACGAAGATCAGCCCGTAGATGATGGGTTCTGCTGCGATTGACATGTTATTGCGCCGCTACGGGTTCAAAGATCTGCGGCGGCAGATCGTAGCCCCAGAGCTTGAAACGCTCCGAGAAGTGCGACCGCACGCCGGTGGCGGTGAAGTGGCCGATGATCTTGTTTTCGGGTGTCAGGCCCACGCGCTGGTAGCGGAAGACCTCCTGCATCGAGATAACGTCGCCTTCCATGCCCGTCACCTCGGTGATCGAGACCATGCGGCGTGACCCGTCCTGCAGGCGGCTGACCTGGACGATCAGGTGAACGGCACTGGCGATCTGGCTGCGCACCGCCTTGAGCGGCATCTCGATCCCGGCCATGGCGACCATGTTCTCCAGGCGGCTGATCGCGTCGCGGGCGTTGTTGGCGTGGATCGTGGTCATCGACCCGTCGTGACCGGTGTTCATGGCCTGAAGCATGTCGATGACTTCCTCACCGCGGGTCTCGCCGACGATGATGCGGTCGGGCCGCATCCGCAGTGCGTTCTTGAGGCAGTCGCGCTGGCTGACCCCGCCCTTGCCCTCGACGTTGGGTGGGCGGCTTTCCATCCGGCCGACGTGGGTCTGTTGCAACTGCAGTTCGGCGGTGTCTTCGATCGTCAGGATCCGCTCGGAATTGTCGATGAAAGACGATAGCGCATTCAGCGAGGTCGTCTTGCCCGAGCCCGTGCCGCCCGAAACGATCACGTTGAGCCGGGTCGAGACGGCCGCTTGCAGGTAGGCGGCCATCTCTTCCGAGAAAGCGCCGAAGTTGACCAGGTCCTCGATGCCCAGCTTGTCCTTGGTGAACTTACGGATCGAGACGAGCGAGCCATCCACCGCGATGGGCGGCACCATGGCATTGAAACGCGACCCGTCGGACAGACGTGCGTCGACATAGGGGTTGGATTCATCCACCCGGCGTCCTACCGCCGAGACGATCTTGTCGATGATCCGCAGCAGGTGGCGTTCGTCCTTGAAGGTGATGTCGGTCAGTTCCAGCTTGCCGCCGCGTTCCACGAAAATCTGCTTGGGTCCGTTGACCAGGATGTCATTGACGTTGTCGTCCTGAAGCAGGGTCTCAAGCGGACCCAGGCCCTTGACCTCGAAAAAGAGCTCCTGGGTCAGGGTGGTGCGTTCCTCGCGGTTGAGGACAACGCCCATATCCTCAAGCGCCTCGGTGGCGATCGAGGTGATCTCGGCCTTCAGGTCCTTCTCCGAGGCCTGGTCCAGCGCGGCCAGGTTCAGGTTGTCCAGCAGCGCCTTGTGCAGTTCCAGCTTGATCTCGCCCAGCCGTTCCTTGCGCTTGACCTCCTTGTCCTTTGGCGCGACTTGCGCGGGCTTGGGATTGGCGCGCATCAGCGCCTTGCGCGGCGCCTCGGGTTTGGCGTCCTTCTCGGCCTGGGTCTGCGGTCCGCTGTCGTGGGCCGGTGCCCGGGACGCGGTCGTTTTCGGGGCCGGTGCCGTCTTCTTGTATTTCGAGAACATCGGGCGGGCTCCTTATCCGGTTGCCGCATCATCGGCGACGTTGTGCGCGTGGACCGATGTCGCGAGTTTCAGGATCTCCCGGCGCAGCGGGTTCTTGGGCAGGCCCTCGGCCAACGGTACGCCGTGATCGGCGGTCTGGGCCACGGGGCGGCCGCCGTCGGACATCTGAACCTCTATGGAAATCCCCAGGCTCTCGGACAGCCGCTTGATACGGCTCTTGCCGCTCAGGTCGGTGAACTTGGGCGCGCGGTTCAGCACGAAACGCAGCTTGTCGAAGGGAAGCTGCTCGGCCTGCAGTGCACGCTTGACCCGCAGCGTGTTCTGGGCCGAGCGCATGTCCAGCTCGAGCGTCGCGAAGTAGACATGGGCGGCGTTCAGCACCGTCTCTGTCCATTCCACGAAAGTCTTGGGCATATCTATGATGACATAGTCGAAGTTGATTCGCGCGGTCTCGATGAGCCGCTCGATATCGGCGGGCGTCACCATATCCAGCGGGATGAGGTCGGTGGGCGCGGTCAGGACATGCAGCTTGTTCTCGAAGCCTTGCAGGGCCTGCATGAAGCTTTCGCTGTCCATGGCCTCAGTGTCTTGCAACAGCTCGAACACCGCCTCGCGGCGCGGCAGGTCGAGAAAGGTCGAGGTGCTGCCGAACTGGAAGTCCAGGTCGATCAGGCAGACCTGGGGCGGTTTCTCGCCGGTCTTGTCCTTGTCCTTCTTCCTGGTCTTGGTCCTGTTCGACTCGATCGTGGCCAGTTCCCAGGCCAGGTTGACCGCCAGCGTCGTGGCGCCCGTGCCGCCGGCCATGCCGTGTACCGGGATCACGACGCCGCTGCGGTCGTCGGTGGCCTTGAGGGCTGTCGTGACGTCCTGGACCGGCGCGGGCGGTGGCGGCGGCGGGGCCATCACGCGGTCGATCGCGTTGGCCAGTTCGCCCTCGGGCAGGGGGTATGGGACGAATTCGTCGCCCCCCTCGCGCATCAGCGTGTGAAGCGTGGTCGGAGAAACCTCCTCGCCGATGATGAGAATTATCCGTATGGACTTGTCCTTGGCCGTTCGGACGATGTCGACGATCAGGCCGATATCCGCCTCGTCCTCCTCGTCCATGGCGATGGCCAGGAATTCCAGGTCGCGGGCCTCGGACTGCTCCAGGAAGGCCAGCGTATCCTCGAACCCCAGGTCGCCCCAGCTTTCGCCCATGCAGTTTTCCATGTCTTCGATCAGCAGATCGAAGTTCTGCACGTCACGACTGACCGTGCAGGCCGTGATCGGTTGCGGTTCGGGCTGCAGCATTGCACCACTCATGCCTGGTTCGTCCTTTCCAGCGGCCCCACGGAACTTGGACGGTCGGGGGCCGTATCACGATTTTCCAGCCCGGCGTCGCGGGACGCACTGGGGGCTGGGACAAGGCTGAAATTCACGGAGAAACGTGTCGATAATGGGGCCGAATTTCCGCCATTGTGCGGAATAATGAGACGGTGGGCCGTGCCTGAGCGTCTCTGTTTCCAAGTGCCGGAAAGCGAAACGGGACCTGAAAGGCCCCGTTTCAACGCGCATGAAACGCGCGGCGCTGGTGCGGTGCGCTCAGTCCCCGCCGCCCTGTCCGCCCGGAAGGTTCGTGCTGTGGCCCAGGCCCGGCGGGTTCAACCCGCCGAGGCTGCTCGAAACCCCGGTGGACACGTAATCCCGGAAGATCACCGCGGCATATTCACCGTTCAGCACGGTGGGATGGTTCTTCACGAAACCGGTGACCTCGGTGACGGTGCGCCGGTTGCGGCGCTCGCGTCCCTCGGTGACGATCAGGGGCTGCGTCTCGCCCTGTGTGACCACCGCCTCGAGGCGTCCGCGATCGACACCCTGGCTGACAAGGTAGGCCACCGCGGCCTGGGCACGGCGCAGGCCAAGCTGACGGTTGTAGGCGCGCGAACCGACAAGGTCGGTATGCCCGAAGACCTTGAAACGGACCTCTGGAAACTGGTTGATCCAGGTCGCCTGCTGGCGCAGAACCTGCCGGGCCTGCTGGTCCAGTGCGGTGGAGTTGAACGCGAAGTTGATCGTCGGCTGCACCTCGTTCGAGAAGCGCTGGTTGAGGTTGATGACGTAATTGGCCTGCCCGGTTCCGACCTGGATGTTGTTCATGGTGGCGTTGCCGAAATAGCCCGAGTCGATCTCGGAGCCGGCCTCGCGCGTGCTGAAGACATTCGTCAGGTCGTCGCAGCCCGACAGGGCAATCAGGGCCGTGGCCGCAAGGATGAGGGAACGTTTCACGAGCCTGACTCCTCAGTTGTCCATGACGTAGCCGTAGGACCCGCTGAAGTCCTGGCGCGCGACTTCCCCGGCGCCACCCGTCGTCGGGGCGCCGTCCGTCGCGACCCGGCCGAACAGGAACAGGTCGCGTTCCGACGGCGGGCGCACCCGGTCGGTCGGCAGGGCCAGCGCCTCGCCCCGGGTCGGCGTGACGAGGTGCGGCGTGACGATGATGACCAGTTCGGTTTGCTGGCGCGAATATTCGGCACTGCGGAACAGCGCGCCCAGCACCGGTATGTCGCCAAGCCACGGCACCTGGCCGGCGAGGTCGGTGAAATCGTCCGACAGCAGCCCGGCGATGGCAAAGCTCTCGCCGTCGCGCATCTCGACGGTGGTCGACGTTTCGCGCGTGCTGAAGGCGTCGATGGTAAACCCGTTCTGGCTGAAGCCGTTGGCCGGGTCCAGTGCGCTCACCGAAGCGTTGAGTTCCAGGTTGATGACATCGCCATCGATCACGCGCGGCACGAAGTTCAGCTCGATGCCGAAGGGCTTGTATTCAACGGTGATCTGGTCATCGCTCTGGGCGATCGGGATCGGGTATTCGCCCCCGGCGAGGAACCGCGCCTCCTGACCAGACAGCGCCGTCAGGTTGGGCTCGGCCAGGGTGCGGACCACGCCACGTTCCTCCAGCGCCTCCAGGAGGATACCGACCTCCAGCCCGCCCGCGTTGAATCCGAAGAGCATGGCCCCCTGGTTGTCGTTGGAGCCGGGCAGGGCGCCGCTCAGGGCGCCGGTCCGGCCACCTTCGCTGGCGGTTGTTCCGGTGCCGATCGCCGTGCCGAGGTCACCCCCCAGTGTGTCGCCGCCGATGGCGACCGACGAGCTGAGCTGCTTGGAGACCGAGCGCTGCATTTCGGCGAAACGCACGCGCAGCATGACCTGCTGGGTGCCCCCGACGCTCATCAGGTTGGACACGCGACCGGCGGCATAGCGTTCGGCCAGTTGCAGGGCACGGTCCAGCTTGGCCGAGGAACTCACCGTGCCGGACAGGACGATGCCATCATTGGCGGTGCGGACTTCGATCGGTTCACCGGGCAGGATCTGCTCCAGCCGTTCCTTGAACTCGGCGATGTCCGGGGTGACGTGGATTTCCACGTTTGTGATCAGGCGGCCGTCGCCGGCCAGAAGGGTCAGCGTAGTGCGGCCCGGCTCCTTGCCAAGTACGTAGATGGTGCGTTCCGACAGCGACGAGATGTCCGCGATGCCCGGATTTGCGATGGAAAGCTCGGCGAAGGGCGTGTCGCTTTCGACGACAACCGCACGGTTCATTGGAACGTTCAACGCGCTCGATGGCGAGCCCGTCATCACCTGCAGGGTCTCGGCGGGCGCCATCGCGGGCGCGGCCGTGAGGGCAAGGGTAAGCCCAGCGAGGGCCGCCTTGATCGGTATTCTGAATGTCATGTGACCTGCCTCTCGATCACGCCCACTGCTGGGCATTTTTGCCCGATATTATCGTGACCCTGCACTGAAACGGCTTTTTTTGCAAGAATCAATACCGTGCGCAGGGTGGTTCATGTGGATAACCCGCAACAAGCGGCGAAACGGAACCGCCCGGACGCGGGCCTGTCCGGGCGAAATGACGCGATGCCGGGTGGGATCAGTTCGTGCAGGGGATCTCGACTTCGATCTGCTCGGTGCCGCGGTTCTGGCGGATCGTGCAGACCTCTTTCTGTTCGACCGGCTCGGGCTCCTGGCGTGGGGTAATGCCAAGCAGCGTGGCCTGGTTGACCTCGACCGGGCCATTCGACGCCGCGGGCAGGCTGTCCCCGACCAGGGCGAGCGATAGTTGGCCCGATCCCTGCGCGGTGGCAAGGGCGGCGACCTGGGCGCTGTCGGCTTCCACGGTGACGGTGCGCACCTGGCCCGAGGCTGCGGCACGCCCGCTGTCGGTGCTCTGGTCCACGGCGACGATGGTCAGCCCGCTCTGGATCAGGCGGGTTGTGACGCCCGTGGTGCCGCCGAATTCGCCCAGGTTGGCTTGGCCGGTCCAGTAGACGTCGACGCGATCGCCCGGACGCAGGAAACCCGACACGGCCGAGCGTACGGTCACGTCGATGGCATAGGCCTGCAGGCCCGGCGTCAGCAGTGCGTTGATCCCGGCACTTTCCCCTGGCGCGGTGACCTTGACGGCCATCAGAGGCTCGTTCGGTTCCATCTGGCGCAGGGCGACGCGGGTCTCCTCGGGGCCCTCTGGAAAGAAGTCCTCTTCGGTGCGAAAAACACCCTCGGGCAGGAAGGGTTCGGCGTGCTTGATGGAAACAACATCCTCGGGCGTGATCTCCTCGCCGTATTCCACCACACGGTTCACGGCGAGAACGTCGACCGTGGGCACGTTCTGGGCCATCCTGGCCCGCTGCGCCGCGAGCTGGGCGTTCTGCTGTTCGAAGTATCCCTGCACCATGTAGATGGCCGCCCCCGCAAGGCCGACCCCGATGATCAGGACAAGACCGAATACTGCTCGCATTCTCTTTCCTTTCGCTTGCGGTACCGCTGGGGCACCCACTCATTACGGACTCAACGAATACTCCGGGAATGCGGCCGTTTTGGGTCGCTCGCGTGACCGCTTCGGGTCAGCGTTGTCGCGTGCCCGGCATCGGCCAGCAGCGCATCAATCAGTAGGTCTTGATGGTCTGTTCGTCGAGATGCGCGCCAAGGCCCTCGGCCCCATCGGCCGTGGTCTGGAGTATCGTGACCACGACGGCCACGCCCAGCCCGACGATCGCCGCTGTTAGGACGACCCAATCGACGGTCACGGCCCCGGCATCCGACCGGCGGAATTTGCGTAGGATGTTGAACATGTGTTTCTCCGAAACCCAAGGTTGTATGAAACCGCTATCGTGCGACTGTGTCAGCTTCTGGCCGTGCTTGGGGTAATTCCGCGTCAACCATTGCCGGAAAAAGGAAGGGCCGCCCCGAAGGAGCGGCCCCTGTCTCAGGTCCGACGGATCGGACGTGCCGGCGATCAGTATTCCTTGATGCCCTGGCTGCTCAGCTCGGTCGAGATGTCGTCGGCGAAGGAGGCGGTCTGCTCGCCCACCGTGGTCAGCACGGCGATGCCAAGGCCCACGATGGCTGCGGTCAGGACGACCCAGTCAACGGTCACGGCGCCATCTTCGTCGTTACGGAAGTTCTTGATGTAGTTCAGCATTTGATGTCCCTCCTCAGGGTTTCGCTCGGTTTTACTCTCCGCTTCGGATCGTCCCGCACCGGCCTCTTCATTGGTGCAGTCCCCGTTTCGGATGAGTAGATATAGCCAATCGATTGGGGCGAGATTTGGACGGCTTTCGTGCATTTTTGCAGCCGATTAATTTTTCGTGAATTGATTTATTAAAATATTGATATTGAACATTTATTTTTTCACGTTCGGGTGTTTCCCAGTTATTTGACAGGCTTTTTTACCGGGCTGGAGGCGGCGCGGGCCGCCCCTTCCGCCCCCGTCACACAATTCTGGTCAGCCTGCCCCCGACGCGGTAGAGTGCGCCCTGACAGATCGAGGCAGGTGGAGACCGCGAAAATGCGGCGCAGCATCATTTCGGCATTCATGGCGGTGCTGGCAGCGCTTGCCGTCGCGGGCGCGCCCCGAGCCGAGCAACACCGCTTGCAAGAGGATTTCACCTTCAAGCGTATCGGCGTTCCCCCGGAGGGCGCGACGGGTCGCATAACCGTCCAGATCGCTCCGACCGCCCCTAGCGCGCCGGTGACGACGCCGGGTATGGCCGCGGTCGAGCAGCCCCCGGCGGGCGGGCAGGTCGGACGGCCTGCACCGGACATCGCCTGGTTCTGGGGCGCGGTCTCGCCCGATCTCGGTGCCTCTGACCCGGCCAGCTTCGTGAAGGCCGAAACGGTTCTGGTCAATGCTCCCGACGATCTGGCCATCCCGCAGCCGCGCTTGCGCGACATGGGTGCCCTGGCCGAGCGCTACGGCGCGCAAATCCTCGCCGCCTCGGTTGGGGAACCCGTGTCGCCCGCCCTGGTGCTGGCGGTGATCGCCGTGGAAAGCGCCGGCGACGCGCAGGCCGTCAGCCGCGCGGGCGCGCGGGGATTGATGCAGCTGATGCCCGCCACAGCCGAGCGTTTCGGCGTGCGCGACAGTTTTGATACCCGACAGAACATCACCGGTGGTGTGGCCTACCTCGGCTGGCTCATGGAAGAGTTCGAGCGCGACCTGATCATGGTGCTGGCCGGCTACAATGCCGGCGAAGGCGCGGTGCGCGAAAATGGCGGCGTGCCGCCCTATCCCGAAACCCGCGCCTACGTCCCCAAGGTGCTGGCCGCCTGGCGGGTGGCGCGGGGACTTTGTGTCACTCCGCCCGAACTGCCCAGCGACGGCTGCGTCTTCAACATCAAGCCGGAGGGATGAGATGCCGGGCAAACCCCTTGTCGTGGATGCAGATGGTACCTTGCTGCGGACCGATATGCTGCTGGAATGCGCCTGGAAGGGTGTGGGGACCGATCCCGCCGGTACCCTGCGGGCCCTTGGCCGGCTGCCCGACAAGGCGGCCTTCAAGGCCGAACTGGCCCGGATCGCGCCGCTGCGTATCGACCTGCTGCCGGTGCGTAGCGAGCTCGTCGCGCTGGTCGAAAAGGCCCGCGCGGCGGGGCGCGAGGTGGTCCTGGCCTCGGCCTCGGATGTGTCCCTTGTCGAACCGCTGGCGCGGCGCTTCGGCTTCGACCGTGTCTTTGCCTCGCGGGATGGCGAGAACCTGAAAGGGCCCGCCAAGGCACGCGCCCTCGTCGCGGCCTTTGGCGAGAAGGGCTTCGACTACGCGGGCGACGCGGCCGCGGATATCGAGGTCTGGCGACACGCCGACCATGCCATTGTCGTCGGCGGCGCCGGCGGTGCGGCGGACCGGTTGGAGAGCCCGACCCGAATCGCGGGCGGCTGGACCCCACGGGCCCTTCTCAAGGCGCTGCGGCCGCACCAATGGGTCAAGAACGTGCTGCTGTTCCTGCCGATGATCGCGGCCCATGCCTTTGACGCGGGCACGTTCCTGAGGGTGCTTCTGGGGATCGTGGCCTTTTCGGCGGCGGCCTCGACCATCTATATTGTGAATGACCTGGTGGATATCGAGGCTGATCGCCGCCACGCCACCAAGAAAGCCCGCCCTTTCGCCGCTGGAACGGTCCCAATCCCGGTGGGCATGGTGGCCTGCGCGGGTTTGGCGGGGCTGGCGCTGGGGCTCGGGGCACTGTTGTCGGTGCAAATGCTGGGTGTTGTGGCGCTCTACATGGCGTTGTCGTTGGCCTATTCCTTGCGCCTCAAGCGGCTGCGCTGGATCGATATCGCGACCTTGGCCTCGCTTTACACGCTACGGGTCGTCGCCGGCGCGGTGGCGAGCGATGTGCAGGCCTCGGTCTTCATGCTCATCTTCATTTTCCCGGTCTTCCTGACCCTGGGCTGCGTCAAGCGGATGACGGAACTGGCCCTGGCGCCCGATGACAAGCGGCTGCCGGGGCGGGGCTATGCCAGGGGTGACCGCGGTGACCTGCTGAACATGGCGGTGCTGGGCATGGTAGGGTCGCTGGTGATCTTCTTTCTCTATTCCTGGTCGGACCAGGCGCAGTTGCTCTACCCCGACCAGTGGCTGCTCTGGGTGGCGTTGCTGCCGATCGCGGCCTGGCTCTACCGGATGATCCGTCTGGGCTATTTCGGTCGCCAGGATTATGATCCCATCGTCTTTGCCCTGCGCGACATCCGCGGCATCGGTTACCTTCTGATCACGCTGTCACTGATGTTCTATGCGGCCGGCCTGTGGACCGAGTGGTATTTCCGGCTGATGGGCTAGATCGACATCTTCTTGAAGATGGGTTCAGGGATGGCGCGGATCACCATCATGATCGGCCACCATATGCGCCGGGTGTATAGCACGTTCCTGCCGCGCTTGATGCCGGCCAGGATATCATCGGCCACCGCCTCGGCGGTCGTCATGAAAGGCAGGTCCTCCATGTCCTGTGTCATGGCCGTGTCCACCGGGCCGGGCTTGATCGTCAGGACATGCACGCCGCTCCGGCCAAGGCGGTTGCGCAGCCCCGACAGGTAGGTGGCAAAGCCGCCCTTGGCCCCGCCGTACACGTAGTTGCCGATCCGCCCACGGTCACCGGCGACCGATCCGACCCCGACCACGATGCCCGAGCCACGGTCTTCCAGGTGGGGGGCCAACATCTGCAGGAACCGGGCCGGGCCGGTAAAGCTGTCGGCAATGACACCGTCCAGGAGCCCCGGGTCGGCGTCGATTTCCGCTTGTGGTGGCATGGAGCCGACGAACACCGCGCAGTTGATCTGCCCGGGCTGTTTCAGGGCGAGGTCGATCACCGGCTGGAAGCTGTCCGGGCGTCGGGCGTCGAACGCAACCGGTTCGGCCAGGACCGCGCCCCGGGCCAGGGCGTCGCAGGCGCTAGCCTGCAGGTCGTCCATCCTGCGCCCGGCCAGCACCAGTCCGGCGCCCTCTTCGGCGAGTTTCTGCATCAGGGCCCGCGCCATTGTCGAGCTTGCCCCCAGGATGATCCAGGTCTGTTCCATCATGTCCTCCGCAGGTCCAGCCGGCGGACCATGTCAGTTGCAAGTGCGCCGTCCGGATCGGCCTTGAGGACCTCGGACAGCCAGTGGGGATGTTCGGGATACATCGCCTTGACGCGGGCGCCGCTGGCCAGCCCGTCCTTGGCCAGGTAGATGCGCCCGCCGGCGGCAACGGTCAGGTCCTCCAGCCGGGCAATCAGGTCGCGCGCGGCGGCGCTGTCGGGGAAATCCACCGCCAGCGTGTAGCCCTGCATCGGGAAGGAAAGGTAACCGGCCCGGCCCGGTCCCATGCGTTTCAGCACGGCCAGTGGCGAGGCAAGCCCGCTTTCGGCGATCTCGGCCAGCATGTCGCGCAAGGCATCTGCCTTGTCCAGTGGCACCACGCATTGGAACTGGTGAAAACCGCGCTTGCCGTAAAGGCGGTTCCAGTCATGGATCTTGTCCAGCGGAAAGAAGAAATCCTCTAAGGCACGCACGACCGTCCGGCCCGCCGCAGGCACCCGACGGTAATAGAGGCTGTTGAAGGCCCGCACGATCGGCGCGGCCAAGGCCCAATGTGGCGCGTCCAGCGGCACCCGCCTTGGCGCGGGCCGGGACGGTGGCAGCCCGCGGCCGATCTCGGCTTCTTCCAGAATGCCGCGGCCGAGGGTCCCGTCGCGCGCGGTTGCGTCGATCCAGCCCACGCAATAGGCGGCGTCCGAAGCATCGAGATGGGCGATATGTTCGGCCCAGTCCTCGACCCGGCGCTCGGTCACGACCATGACCTCGCCCGGGCAAGGTTTCAGCTGGATCGTGGCCTGGATGATCACGCCGGTCTGGCCCAGCCCGCCGCAAGTGGCGGCCCAGAGCTGCTTGTCCCGGCCGGGCGTGATCCTGCGCGGCTTGCCGTTCTGCAAAAGGGTCAGGGCTGTGACGTGCTGGCAGAAGCTGCCGCTTTCGTGATGGTTCTTGCCATGCACATCCATTGCAACGGCCCCGCCCAGGGTGGCAAAGCCCGTGCCGGGCAGGATTGGCGGCAGCCAGCCGCGCGGTGGCAGGATGCGGGCGAGTGCGCCCAGGGTCACCCCCGCCTCGGCGGTGAGGACCCCGGTGCTGCGATCGAAGTCGAGGATGCGGTTCTGCGCGGTCATGTCCCAGGCGCTGCCACCATCATTGAGCGGCGCGTCCCCGTAGGACCGCCGGTTGCCGAAGGCCGGGGCGGTGCCCGCGATGGCCGTGGCCGCGAAGGGACGCGCGACCGGGCCGGTTGCGCTATGGATCCGGCCCCAGCCCGAATAGGTTATTCGCCGTGCGCCCTCCATGATGCTCAAGCCTGCGCGCGTGCCGCGCGGCGCTCGGCCAGCGGGAAAACGGCCAGCCCGATCGCGATGGCGAACCACAGGGTCGTCAGCCGGATCACGGCGGTGGCGGGGATCGAGACTTCAAGCGGGACGCCTTCCAGCGAGAGCAGCGCGACCATGGCCGCCTCGGCCCCGCCAACCCCGCCAGGCGCGCCGGTCAGGCCCCCCGCGAGCGTGGCAAAGGTGAAGATGCCCATCGCGGCCCAGAGCCCGATATCGGCCCCCATCCAGACCAGCAGCAGGTGAAAGGCATAGCCCTCGGCGCCCCAGCCGACCAACCCCATCAGGATCGACAGCGACAGCGTCGGCGCGTTGGAAAAGACCGCCAGTGATCGTGCCGCACCGCGGACCCGGCCCATGATGCGGGGCAGCAGGCCGGTCAGCCGATAGGCCAGCGTCACGCCGCCGGCCAGAAGGCGCGGGCGCGTGGCGATCCAGGCCGCCACCAGCGCCAGCAGTGCGACCGGCACGGCCATGCGCGCCCCGCCTGCCGAAAGCGCGACAGAAAGCGCAAGGATCAGCGCCATGCATGCGAGGTCCGAAGCGCGGTCCACCAGCACCAGCGGGGCGGTGCGTTCGACCGCCCAGCCGGTTTCGCGTTTCAGCCAGCGCATGCGGATCAATTCGCCCACCCGGCCCGGTGTCACCGACATGGCAAAGCCGCCCACGAAGTGCCGCATGTCCTGCGCAAGCCCCGTCGGGAGACCAAGCCGCCGCGCAAACAGATGCCACCGGGCGCCGCGAAACAGGTAGTTGACGAGGCTCAGCCCCAGCAGGAGCGCGACCTGGCCCCCGGTCAGTCGCATCAGCTGTGCGCGTGTCTCGGCCCAGCCGGTGGCCGCGGCGATACCTGCCAGCCCCGCGATGACAAGCGCGAAAAGCCCGCCCAGCACTGCGATGTCGCGCCAACGGCGCGTGGCGTGGCGGGGCTGCGGCGAGGTCGCTGGATCGGGGGTGAGGGTCATGCTCATTGCCCGCCCATCTAGATACGGAATAGGGCAATATTATGAAACCGTTTCGAAAAGGGAAACGATGTCTTGTGCCGTCAAGCCTTCTTGCGGCCACCGGCCTTTTTGCCGGCCCCCTTTTTCGCCGTCTTCTCGGCGATCAGCTCGACCGCCTTTTCCATGGTCACGTCGGCCGGTTCCGTCTCCTTGGGAATCGTCGCGTTGACTTTGCCCCATTTGACATAGGGTCCGTAGCGGCCTTCCATGACGTTGACCGGTCCGCCCTCGGAAGGGTGTTCGCCCAGTTCCTTCAGGGGTTTGGCCGCCGTGCGACCACCCCGCCCCGGGTTGGCGCGCTTCTCGGCCAGCATCTCGACCGCGCGGTTCATGCCCACCTGGAACACGTCGTCGGGGTCCTTTAGGTTGACGTAGACGGGCTTTGCCTCGTCCGGGCGCTGGTGCATCACGTAGGGGCCGAAGCGGCCGAAGTTCGACTTGATCGTGCCGCCCTCGGGATGCTCGCCCACCTCGCGTGGCAGGCTGAGAAGGGTCAACGCCTTTTCGAGGTCCATGGCCTCCTTGTCCCAGCCCTTTGGCAGCGAGGCGCGGGGCGGCTTCTTGTTCTCGGGGGTCGGTTCACCGCGTTGGACGTAAGGCCCGAACCGGCCCGATTTCAGCCAGATCTCGTCGCCCTGGTCCTCGCCCAGGACACGTTCATCGCCGTCTGCGCCCTCGCCTGCGATCGGCCGGGTATAGGTGCAGTCGGGGTAGTTGCCGCAGCCCACGAAGCCCCCGGTGCGCGAGGTTTTAAGGTGCAGGCGCCCCTCGCCGCACTTGGGGCAGACGCGCGGGTCGGAGCCATCCTCGCGCGGCGGGTACAACTGCGGCGCCAGCACGTCGTCAAGCACGTCCAGCACCTCGGTGATGCGCAGTTCCGAGGTTTCCTCGATGGCCTTGTGAAAATCGCGCCAGAAGCCCGAGAGCACCTCTTTCCAGTCGCGCTGTCCGGCCGAGACATCGTCAAGCATCTCTTCAAGATTCGCGGTGAACTCGTAGCCGACATACTTGCGAAAGAAGTTCAGCAGGAAAATCGTGACGATCCGGCCCTTGTCCTCGGGGATCAGGCGGTTCTTCTCCTTGCGCACATATTCGCGGTCCTGGATCGTCGAGATCACGCTGGCATAGGTCGAGGGTCGCCCGATGCCCAGCTCTTCCATCCGCTTGACCAGCGTTGCCTCGGTGTAACGCGGCGGGGGCTGGGTGAAATGCTGCTCAGGGTTGACCAAGCTTTTCCTGGCCGCATCCCCCTCGGACATCTGGGGCAGGCGTTTGTCGTCGTCATCGACCACGTCATCGCGGCCTTCCTCGTAGACGGCGAGGAACCCGTCGAACAGGATGACCTGCCCGTTGGCACGCAGCACCACCTGGCCGTCGGCGCTGCCGATATCGACGCTTGTGCGCTCAAGCCGCGCCGCTTCCATCTGGCTGGCCAGCGTCCGCTTCCAGATCAGGTCATAGAGCTTTTTCTGATCGGCCTCGCTGATCCGCGCCTCGGCCGGGGACTTGGACATCTCGGTGGGGCGGATACACTCGTGGGCTTCCTGCGCGTTCTTGGCCTTGTTCTTGTAGACGCGGGCCGAGGCCGGCACGTAGTCCTTGCCATAGCGCGTTTCGATCGCGCCGCGCGCGTCGGCCACGGCCTCGGGGGCCATGTCGATGCCATCGGTGCGCATGTAGGTGATCAACCCGGCCTCGTAAAGGCGCTGTGCCGTGTTCATGCATTGCCGTGCGCCCATGCCGAACTTGCGGCTGGCTTCCTGCTGCAGGGTCGAGGTCATGAAGGGCGGAGAGGGGTTGCGGCTGCTGGGCTTGGCTTCGACCTTCTGAACCGCCAGATCACGGGACCTGACCGCTTGCACGGCCATCTCGGCCTGGGTCTCGTTTTCGATGTCGAACTTTTCCAGCCGCTTGCCGGCCAGCGTGGTCAGCCGCGCCTCGAAGGCCTGACCGCGCGGGGTTTCCAACTGGGCCTTGACCGACCAGTACTCGCGGGGATCGAAGGCCTCGATCTCCATCTCGCGTTCGACGATCAGGCGCAGGCAGACCGATTGCACCCGTCCCGCGCTGCGTGCGCCAGGCAGCTTGCGCCACAGGACGGGCGAGAGGTTGAAACCAACAAGATAGTCCAGCGCGCGACGCGCCAAGTAGGCCTCGACCAGGTCGCCATCGACCTGGCGGGGGTGCCGCATGGCCTCGGTGATGGCCTCTTTCGTGATCGCGTTGAAGGTCACGCGACTGACGGCGGTGTCCTTCTTGATCGAGCGGCGCTTGGTCAGCGCCTCCTGAAGGTGCCAGGAAATTGCCTCGCCCTCGCGGTCGGGGTCTGTCGCGAGGATCAGTTCGTTGTCGTCCTTCAGGGCGTCTGCGATGGCCTTGACGTGCTTCTTGCTGTCGTTGGCAACCTCCCAGACCATATCGAATCCGTTGTCCGGATCGACCGATCCGTTCTTGGGGGGCAGGTCGCGGACATGGCCGTAGGAGGCCAGCACGGTGTAGTCGGAGCCCAGATACTTGTTGATTGTCTTGGCCTTGGCCGGGGACTCGACGACGACAACGGGCATGAACACTCCTTGAAAAATCTGGGCCGCGGGCCGGGCATAAAGGGCGCGAGCCGGCGCGTTTGTCAATGCGTTCACTTGGGATGACACGGCGCCGGGGTCAAGTCGAAGCGCGGCTCGGGGCTGCGGGCCGTGGGCCGACGATGCCCCTCGCGGCGTCCGGTGCCGGCGCGTGATGGCGTTTCGGCAATGAGCTTGATCCCGTTCTGCCTTCGGTCGATCGCGGCCAGCGATCGGACGCCGTGACCGGCAAACCCCGGAAGCCGTCAGACCGCGCGTGACAACAGGCCGCCGGGCTGGCGCAGGATGCGCCCCTCGAGTTCCAGGTCCACCAGTGCTGGGGCAACCTGGCCCGGAGCGACATGCAGGTCGCGGATCAACTGATCCTCGGCGATGGGACTCGGCCCCAGCCGCGACAGGATGTCCCGGTGCAGCGCGGCGGTGTCCCTAAGGCTGCGGCGTTCGGGCGGGGGCGTGGGAAGGTCCGGTGTTGGTTGCGTCTCTGGCTGCGCGGCGGGGGCGGGATCGCCCAGTGCCTCGGTCACGTCGTCGGCGCCGCGCACCAGTTGCGCCCCGTCGCGGATAAGCATGTTGCAGCCCGCCGCCCGGGCGTCGAAGGGATGACCCGGCACCGCCATGACCTCGCGCCCCTGGTCGAGCGCGTTGCGCGCGGTGATCAGGCTGCCGGACTTGGCGGCCGCTTCGACCACCACGACGGCGCGGACAAGGCCCGAGATGATCCGGTTGCGCGCGGGGAAATGGCGAGCCTGCGGTTGCAGGCCCATGGGTTGTTCCGACAGGCGCAGGCCGGTTTCGGCGATGCGCCCGGCCAGCGAGGCATTCTCGGCGGGATAGATGACGTCTACGCCCCCGGCCTGAACCGCGATGGTGCCGGTCGCGAGCGCCGCGTCATGGGCCACGGCATCCACCCCTCGTGCCAGGCCCGAGACCACGCAGAAGCCGGCTTCGCCAAGGTCGGTGGCAAGCTTGCGGGTCATGCGCGTGCCCAGCGACGATGCATTGCGTGCGCCCACCATGGCGATCATCGGACGCTGCGCCAGCCGGATGTCGCCCAGCATCCACAGTGCGACCGGCGCGTCGGATATGGTGGCCAAGTCGGCCGGGTAGTCGGGATCGCCCTCGAAGACCAGCCGTGCCCTGGCCGCGGCGCCGGCCTTGAACTCGGCCGCGACGACGCCCTCGGGGCAGGCCCGGTAATCATCGACTCCGGCCGCGCGGGCGACTTGGGGCAGGGCGTCCAGCGCGGCCCCGGCAGTCCCGTGTTCCGCGATCAGGCGGCGCCAGGTCGATGGACCCACCCGGCGGGAGCGCAACAGGCGAAGGGCCTTGAACCGGTCATCTTCCGTGGTGGGTGGGAGTGGGGGGTGAGTGGAAGAGTGCGTATCCCCGGTCATCCTGTCCTCCGCCTGCTGCGGGTTCAGGTCTAGACCGCCAAGGGTTAATCGCGGGTAAAGAGAATGCCCGACCCGGATTTTTCGCGTTGGCCCCCGGTGGTCAGACCGGCGCGGCGCGCAGGCGCGGCTCGGCGATCCAGGCGCCGAGCCAAAACAGCAGCGCGAAGGGCAGCGCGGAGCTTGCCCAGATGTAGAGCGTTTCCGGCCCGCCGGTCACACCGCCGGCAAGGCCGAAGAACAGCCCCGCCGCCAGAACCGCCGTGCCTGGTCCGGCCCAGCCCGCGCGGGCGGCCGGGATCGAGAGCAGGGCGCCGGGGATAAGCCCGACCCAGGTGACGAAGGGCGAGAACAGGAAAACCGTGGCTACGTGCGATACAAAGGCCTTCGCAATCCCGGGCGATTGCCCCTCGGGCGCGGCGAGCAGCCTGGACAGCCCGAGGAATATCAAGCCGATGGCCACGCCCCCGATCAGCACGCCGGCCGACCCGCCAAGGACCAGTCGCCAGCTGACGCCCGGGATCGGCGGGCTGCGGAACAGGCTCACGCCGCCGCCCCGCCAACGGTCAGTCCGCCGATCAGCAGGCTGGGCTGGCCCACGCCAACCGGCACCCATTGGCCGGCCTTGCCGCAATTGCCCATGCCCGGGTCCAGCGCCATATCGTTGCCGATGCCGCGTATCTGCTGAAGGGCGGTGGCGCCGTCGCCGATCAGGGTAGCGCCCTTGACCGGGGCGCCGACCTTGCCGTCTTTGACCCGATAAGCCTCGGTGCATGAAAAGACGAACTTGCCGTTGGTGATGTCCACCTGCCCGCCGCCAAAGCCCACTGCGTAGATACCGTCCTTCAAATCGGCGACCAGGTCGCCGGGCGCGGCATCACCGCCGAGCATGTAGGTGTTGGTCATGCGCGGCATCGGGATATGGGCATAGCTTTCGCGGCGCCCGTTGCCGGTGGGCGCCACGCCCATGAGGCGGGCGTTCTGGCGATCCTGCATGTAGCCAACCAGGCGGCCGTTCTCGATCAGCACGTTGCGGGCGCTGGGCGTGCCCTCGTCATCCACGGTCAGCGATCCGCGCCGGTCGGGCAGGGTGCCGTCGTCCAGCACGGTCACGCCGGGGGCGGCAACCTGCTGCCCCATCAGCCCGGCAAAGGCCGAACTGCCCTTGCGGTTGAAATCCCCCTCAAGCCCGTGACCCACGGCCTCGTGCAACAGGATGCCGGGCCAGCCCGGGCCCAGCACCACGTCCATGACGCCCGCGGGCGCGGGGTCCGCGTGCAGGTTCACAAGGGCGATGCGCAGCGCCTCGCGCAGTTTCGGTTCCCAGCTTTCGCGGGCCACGACATGAGACAGCCCCAGCCGACCGCCACCGCCCGCGGTTCCGCCTTCGCGCCGGCCGTCCTGCTCGACGATGACCGAAACGTTGAGACGGCTCATGGGTCGGGTGTCGCTGACCTGGGTGCCGTCGGGGCGCAGGATCACCACCTCCTGGTGCGAGGCGGCCAGCGTGGCTGAAACTTGAACGACGCGCTGGTCCATCTGGCGCGCGACGGCGTCGATCTCGGCCAGAAGTTCGATCTTGGCGGGGAACTCGGCCTCGGCCATGGGATCCGCATCGGTATAAAGGTGGCGGTTGGTCCGGGCCGGGCCATCGGCAAGAGTGCCGCCGCCTTCGCCCACGGCCAGCCGTGCGGTGGCCACGGCACGTTTCAGGGCCTGGTCGTCGATCACCGTCGAATGAGCGTATCCGGCTGTCTCGCCGCGCACCGCGCGCAGCCCGAAGCCCTCCGAGGCGTCGAAGCTGGCGGTCTTGACCCGCCCGTCGTCAAAGGCCAGAACCTCGGACCGCCGCCGTTCCATGAAAAGCTCGCCGTCGTCGGCGCCGGCCACTGCCGCCTTGACCCGCGACAGGGCGGCGTCGCGGTCCAGGTGGGTCTCGAATGGGCGAAACCCGGTGTCCGAAGGCATGTCGTTCGGTGTGTTTGTCAAGGGGGTCCTCCTGCCCGGGAGGGTCCGGGCTTTGATCCAGATCAAGAAAGCGACCGTTTGCCACAATGGCCGCGCTTGAGTTGCCCCCCAGATTATGGGATGACCGCAATTGAATACAACGGGATTCCGGTTTCGTTGTCCGAACTGCTTTAGGGAATGACATGCGACTGAACACCTTTGTCAGCAAGCTGGGCCTTGCCGCCGGATCGGCCCTCGCAACCGCCGCCCTCGCCGGGGTGGCCTCGGCCCAGCAGGGCATGGATGACCTCGAGATCATCGGGACACCCCAGCCGGGCGGCACCGGGTTCCAGCCCGCCGCCACGGAACTGGCCCGTGACCTGCAGTGGCTCGATGCCATGGTCCTGATCATCATCACGGCGATCACGCTGTTCGTGACCGGGCTGCTGGCCTGGGTGATCCTGCGTTACAATGATCGCGCCAACAAGACGCCAGCGACCTTCACGCACAACTCGCCGCTGGAAGTGGCCTGGACGGTGGTTCCGATCGTGATCCTGGTTTTCATCGGCTCCTTCTCGTTGCCGACCCTGTTCAAGCAGCAAGAGATTCCCGAGGGTGACATCAACATCACCGTTACCGGATACCAGTGGTTCTGGTCTTACGAATACACCGACGAGGATATCTTCTTCGAAAGCTACATGATCGGCTATGGCGAGGGGAACCTGAACGACAGCATCCGCGACCAGCTTGTCGAGGCCGGCTATTCCGAGGACGAGTTCCGCCTGGCCACCGACACGGCCGTTGTCGTTCCGACCGGCGCGACCGTGGTGATGACCGTGACCGGTGCGGACGTGATCCACTCCTGGACGATCCCCGCCTTCGGTGTGAAGCAGGACGCGGTGCCGGGACGCTTTGCCCAGCTGTGGTTCGAGGCGGAGAAGGAAGGGGTCTATTTCGGCCAATGCTCCGAGCTTTGCGGCAAGGACCATGCCTACATGCCGATCACCGTCAAGGTGGTGAGCCCCGAGGTCTACGAGGACTGGCTGGCCACCGCCAAGCAAGACTATCCAGCCTGATCGGCCCGGGCTGCCGTCCCGACCCCGGGTCCGGGCGGGCAGCCGACGACAATCGAACGGGATACAAATGACCGACGTCAGCCAACAGACCATCCCTTCCCACGAGGCGAAGATGGGCGACTACTTCGCCCTGATGAAACCGCGTGTCATGCAACTGGTGGTCTTCACCGCGCTCGTGGGTCTGTTGGTCGCGCCCGTGCCGGTGCATCCCTACATCGCCTTCGTCAGCATCCTGTGCATTGCAGTCGGAGCGGGTGCGTCCGGCGCGTTGAACATGTGGTGGGATGCCGACATCGACGCGGTGATGAAGCGCACGCAGTCGCGCCCCGTTCCCTCGGGCCGGGTTCAGCCGGGCGAGGCGCTGGGCATCGGCCTGGCCCTGTCGGGCTTTTCCGTGGTCCTGCTGGCGCTGGCGGCGAACCTGCTGGCCGCCGGGCTGCTGGCCTTCACGATCTTCTTTTACGCGGTGATCTATTCCATGTGGCTCAAGCGCTCGACGCCGCAGAACATCGTCATCGGCGGGGCTGCGGGGGCCTTCCCGCCCATGGTCGGCTGGGCGGTGGCCACGGGCAGCATAGCGCCCGAAAGCGTGCTCATGTTCGCGCTGATCTTCATGTGGACGCCACCGCATTTCTGGGCGCTGGCGCTCTTCGTGAAATCCGACTACGGCAACGCGAACGTGCCCATGCTGACCGAGACCCATGGCCGCCGCGTCACTCGGAATCACATCTTGGGCTATACCATCGCGCTGGCGCCGGTGGCGCTGGGTATCGGTTTCACCTCGATCGGCGGGCCGGCCTACCTTGCAGTGGCCCTTCTGCTCAATGGCTGGTTCCTGAAGGGCGCTGTTGACATCTGGCGCCGCGACGATACCGCGAGCGAGGCCGACGGCCACGCGACCGAGAAGCGCGTCTTCAAGATCTCGCTCTATTATCTTTTCGGCCATTTCGGCGCGCTTCTTCTTGAGGCGATCCTGCGCGGTCAAGGCCTGGGGGGCTGGTAAGCCATGGCGATCAGGGTAGAACATGAACTGCACAAGCGCCGCCTGGACCGCAATGTGGGGCTGGGCTTGCTGTTGGCCGGCTTCGTCGCGCTGGTGCTGGGCCTGACGGTGGTCAAGGTCCAGTCCCTTGACGACCCCCGCCAGATGGAACGGTTCGACCACGTTGCCCGGCCGGCTCTGGAAGACGCCGCACGGGACCAAGCAGAGGAGAGCGCCGAATGAACCTGAATCCGTTCAACCGCATCGAAGACGGCACCCGCCGCACGGCTGCGCAGGCCGTTACGGTCGTGGTTCTCATGGGCGGGCTGGCCTGGGCCTCGGTGCCCTTCTATGACTGGTTCTGCCGGGTCACGGGCTTTGGTGGTGTGACCGGCGTGGCCGAGGCCGGCAGCGACGAAATCCTCGATCAGACCGTGACCGTTCGCTTCGATGCCTCGGTCGAACGCGACATGCCCTGGCGCTTCAAGCCCGCGCAGCGGGAAATGGAGGTGCGTATAGGTGAAACGGCGCTGGCTTTCTACGAGGCCACCAACACCAGCGATGTTCCTGTCGCGGGCTCGGCAAGCTACAATGTGGCGCCCTACGACGCGGGCGGCTTCTTCGAGAAGATCGACTGCTTCTGCTTCGAGATGCAGGTCCTGCAGCCGGGCCAGACCGTTCAGATGCCCGTCAGCTTCTTCGTGGACCCTGATATTGTCGACGACCGCGAAGGGCAGTATGTCCACACGATCACCCTGGGGTATACCTTCCACGAGGCCCCGCTGCCCGATGAGGAACAGCAGGCCGCCCTGGATGCCGGGCTGATAACGGCGACCGCCCCGGTTGTCGGGACCCAAAACTAAAAATATCGCGCGAGGGAACGCACAAAATGGCGCACGAAAAGAACCACGACTACCACATTCTCAACCCCTCCATCTGGCCCTTCCTAGGGTCCGTGGGCGCTTTCGTGATGCTGTTCGGGGCGGTGCTCTGGATGGATGGGTCGGCGCCCTGGATGTTCCTGATCGGCCTGGTGGCGGTGCTTTACACCATGTTCGGCTGGTGGGCCGATGTCGTCGCCGAAAGCCAGCAGGGGGATCATACCCCCGTCGTGCGTATCGGGCTGCGCTACGGCTTCATCATGTTCATCATGTCAGAGGTCATGTTCTTCGCCGCCTGGTTCTGGAGCTTTTTCAAGCACGCCATGTACCCGATGGGTCCGCAAAGCCCTGCAGTGGACGGCGTCTGGCCCCCCGTCGGTATCGAGACCTTCGATCCCTGGCACCTGCCACTGATCAACACGCTGATCCTGCTGTGCTCGGGTGCTGCCGCGACATGGGCACACCACGCTCTCGTGCATGAGAACAACCGCGAGGACATGAAGAACGGGTTGATCCTGTCGGTGCTGCTCGGCCTGATCTTTACCGGCTTCCAGGCTTATGAATACAGCCACGCGGCCTTCGGCCTCGCGGGCAACATCTATGGCGCGAATTTCTTCATGGCGACCGGATTCCACGGGGCGCACGTGATCATCGGCACCATCTTCCTGCTGGTCTGCCTGATCCGCGTCTACAAGGGGCATTTCACGCCGGAAAAGCACGTCGGTTTCGAGGCCGCCGCCTGGTACTGGCACTTTGTGGACGTGGTCTGGCTGTTCCTCTTCGCCTCGATCTACGTCTGGGGCGCCTAGCGCCTTTCGCGGTGGCGGGTCTTGACCCCCGCCGGCGGACAGGACAAGACGCGCGGGGCGCCAATGCCCCGCGCGTTTTTGCCGTACATGCACCGCAATCACGGATGTCTTGATGCGAAAACTCCTGTTTTCAATCCTCGTCGGCCTGGGGGGCTTCGCCGTGCTGCTCTGGCTGGGATTCTGGCAGATGGATCGGTTGGAGTGGAAAGAGGGCGTTCTGGCCGGGATCAATGCGCGCATGGCGGCCGGCCCGGTGCCCCTGCCTGACGAGGTGAACGAGGCGCAGGACGAATACCGCACCGTCACCGTCTCGGGCCGTCCCACGGGCGAGGAGTTGCACGTGCTGGTCTCGGGCACCCAAGAGGGGACGGGCTATCGCGTGGTTTCATCCTTCGAGACCGAGACGGGCCGCCGCATCCTGCTGGACCAGGGCTTGCTTCCGTTGGAGGCAAAGGACACCGCCCCGGTCCGCCCCGAGATGGAGGTGACCGGCACGCTGCTCTGGCCCGATGACGTGAACAGTTCCACACCAGCCCCAAACCTAGACGAGAATATCTGGTTCGGCCGTGATGTGGCCCCCATGGCCGAACGTCTGGAGACCGAGCGGCTGCTCGTGGTGCTGTCGCGGGCCTCGGCCCTCGATCCGCGGATCGAGCCGCTGCCGGTGAACACCGTCAACATTGCCAATGACCACCTGGAGTACGCGATCACCTGGTTCCTGCTGGCCGCGGTCTGGCTGGCCATGAGCCTTTACTGGCTGCGCCGCAACCTTCGCCGTGGGGACCCTGAGGCATGAAATACGTATCAACGCGCGGGACCGCCCCCGCGCTGGATTTCGAAGAGACGATGATGACCGGCCTGGCGCGGGACGGCGGGCTGTACGTTCCGGCGACGATCCCGCGCCTGGGCGCGGAAGAGATCGCCGCGCTGGCCGGAAAAAGCTACGAAGAAGCCGCCTTTGAGGTCATGCGCCCTTTCGTCGGCGAGACCTTCACCGACGCCGAGTTCCGTGGCCTGATCGACACCGCCTACGGGGGCTTCGGCCATGCCGCGCGCGCGCCGCTCAAGCAGCTGGCACCAAATCATTTCCTGCTTGAACTGTTCCACGGACCCACGCTGGCCTTCAAGGACTTCGCCATGCAGCTGATCGGCCAGATGTTCCAGGCGGCGCTGGCCCGGTCGGGTAAACGGATCACCATCGTCGGCGCCACCTCTGGCGATACCGGGTCGGCCGCGATCGAGGCTTTCCGGGGGCTGGACAACGTGGATGTCTTCATCCTGTTTCCGCACGGCCGGGTCTCCGAAGTGCAGCGCCGGCAGATGACCACTCCGACCGAGGCCAATGTTCATGCCCTCGCCGTCGAGGGTGATTTCGATGATTGCCAGGCGCGCCTCAAGGACATGTTCAACGACTTCGCCTTCCGTGACGCGGTGGGCCTGGCCGGGGTCAACAGCATAAACTGGGGCAGGGTTCTGGCCCAGGTTGTCTATTACTTCACCGCAGCCGTCAGCCTCGGCGCGCCACACCGCAAAGTCAGCTTTACTGTCCCCACGGGCAATTTCGGCGACATCTTCGCCGGCTACATCGCCAAGCGCATGGGCCTGCCCATCGACCGGCTGGTGGTGGCCACGAACCAGAACGATATCCTGCATCGCACGCTGCAGACCGGCGCCCAGTTGAAAGAGGGTGTGATGCCCTCGATCAGCCCCTCGATGGATATCCAGGTGTCGTCCAATTTCGAACGGGCCCTGTTCGAGGCCTATGGCCGCGACGGGGCTGTCGTGGCCGCGCAGATGGACGAGTTGCGCGACAAGGGTGGTTTCACCGTGGGGCAGGGCGCCATCGAGATGCTGCGCGAGAGTTTCGACAGCGGCCGGGCGACGGAAAAGCAGACCCTGGCGCGCATTCGCGCCGAGATCGCCCGCTCGGGCGAGCTTCTGTGCCCGCACAGCGCCGTGGGCGTCGAGGTGGCCGAGGCGTATCTGGGGGCGACGCCGATGATCACGCTGGCCACCGCCCACCCGGCCAAGTTCCCCGACGCAGTGGAACAGGCCAGCGGCATCCGGCCCCCGCTGCCGGATCGTATGGCCGACCTCTATGATCGCGCTGAGCGTGTTACCCCCGTGGCCAACGATTTGGCCGCCCTTGAAACCCTGATCCGGGAGCGCCGCACCAAGTGACTGTCGAAATCCACACCCTTTCCAACGGGTTCCGCGTTGCCTGCGAGGTCATGCCCGGGCTGAAATCCGCCGCCCTGGGTATCTGGGTCGATGCTGGGGGGCGCCACGAACGGGCCGACCAGAACGGAATCGCACATTTCCTCGAACACATGGCCTTCAAGGGGACGGCAAAGCGCAGTGCGCTTCAGATCGCCGAGGCGATCGAGGACGTGGGCGGTTACATTAACGCCTATACCAGTCGCGAGATGACAGCCTACTACGCCCGCGTGCTGGAACAGGACGTGCCCCTGGCCATGGACGTCATCGCCGATATCCTGCTCAACCCGGTCTTTGACCAGCGCGAGATCGAGGTCGAGCGCGGGGTGATCCTTCAGGAGATCGGCCAGGCGCTGGACACGCCCGACGACATCATCTTCGACTGGCTGCAGGAACAGGCCTACCCGGATCAGCCGATCGGACGCCCGATCCTGGGCCCGGCCGAGCGTGTGAATGCGTTTACCCGCGAGGACCTTGCCGGTTTCGTGCAGGATCAGTACGGCCCCGAACAGATGATCCTGGCCGCTGCCGGGGCCGTCGACCCGCAGGAGTTGCTGAAACTGGCCGAGACGCATTTCGGCCACCTGCCGGCCCGCGCCCCGGCCAATGTTGCGACGCCCGCCCGTTTTGGTGGCGGCGAGGCGCGCCACGACAAGACGCTGGAACAGGCCCATTTCGCGCTGGCCTTCGAGGGGCCGGATTACTGCGCCGACCGGATCTACGCCGCGCAGATCTATGCCATCGCCATGGGCGGCGGCATGTCATCGCGCCTGTTCCAGGACCTGCGCGAAAATCGCGGGCTGTGCTACACGATCTTTGCACAGACCGGCGCCTATTCGGATACCGGCATGATGACGGTATATGCCGGAACCTCGGGCGAGCAACTGGGCGAACTGGCCGATCTGACCATCGACACCATGAAACGCGCTGCCGAGGACATGAGCGCGCAAGAGGTCGCCCGCGCCCGTGCCCAGATGAAGGCCGGGATGCTGATGGGCCTTGAAAGCCCCTCGAACCGGGCCGAGCGCCTGGCGCGGCTTCTGTCGATCTGGGGCAAGGTGCCCAGCATCGAGGAAACGACACGACGCATCGACGCGGTGACGACCGGCGATGTGCGCAGCTTCGGCGCCGACATGCTGAGCCGCGCGGGCACGGCCATGGCGCTTTATGGTCCGGTGGGTGACGCCCCGACGCTGGAGTCCCTGCGCGAAAGGCTCGCGGCGTGATGTTGCGCCAGAGGCGGAAGCTCCGGCTGGAGACCGAGCGCATGACTCTGCGCCCGCCCCAGCACACGGATTTCCGCGATTGGGTGGCGCTGCGAGAGGCAAGCCGCGACTTCCTGACCCCGTGGGAGCCCAGCTGGGCCCCCGACCACCTGTCGCGCAAGAGCTTCACGAACCGTGTCTATTGGGCGCAGCGGTCGGTTGCCAACGGCACCGCGGTGCCGCTTTTCCTGATCCGGCGCGCCGACGCGGTGCTGCTGGGCGCGATCACCCTGGATCATATCCGGCGTGGTCCGGCGCAGGCCGGGACCACCGGCTACTGGATCGGTGCAGCCCATGCCCGGAACGGTTACATGCGCGAGGCGATCGAGGCGCTGGTGCATTACGCCTTTACCGTGCTGGACCTGAGCCGGATCGAAGCCGGGTGCCTGCCCGAGAACACCGCCTCGCGCCGGCTGTTGGAAACCTGCGGCTACAAGTACGAGGGCGTGGCGCAGTCCTATCTTCAGATCAACGGGCGCTGGCGCAACCACGTGCTCTACGCGAACCTGCGCCACGACCGGCGCGGCAAGACCGAGGCGGGGTAGGCCGGTCCGGTGCCATTCGCCCACGCCTGATCCACACTTGCGCCGGGTGGTGGTGTCAGCGGATTTCCGCAGGGGTGTTTGGTGTCCCGGTGCCAGCACGTTAAGTGCTGATTTCTGAACCACTTCACACCTGAAAGGATCGGAATGACCCTTACAAAGACACTCCATACAACTTTCGCAGCCGCCGGGATGGCCGTTTCCGCGCTGGTAGCCGCCCCGGCCGTTGCGCAGGACACCAACGCGGCCAACGGCGACGAGGCTGCCGCCGCAGCCGATGTTTCCGCGGTTGAGCTGGACGCCTTCGTCGCGGCGGTCGATGCGGTCATGTCGATCGAACAGACCTACGCCGCGCGGCTCGATGAGGCCGAAGGCGACCAGGCCCAGCAGCAACAGCTGATGGAAGAGGCCCGTACCGAGATGATGGCCGCGGTGAACGAGACGCCAGATATCGACGTCGACCGCTATGTCGAGATCATCGAACTGGCCCAGAATGATCCGGAGCTGCGCGCCGATCTGACGGATCGCATGGAAAACTGAAGCAGCGCCGAGCCAATGGCAGAGCCGGCCCGCATGCCCCCGAGCGGCATGCGGGTCCTTCTTTCGTGACAGGAGGCGTCCCTCGGGCGCGCATAAATATCTGACTTTCCGTGCGGCTGCGCTATCCTAGGATCAGGAGGCCCTGTCATGATCCGCTACATCCTGTCGCTTGTCTGTCTTGTCACCGCCGGCGCCGTCTCGGCGCAGGATCGTATCCCGTCGCATTGCCGCGCCTTCGCGCAGGCGCCCGGCATTGACTACCTGCACCGCGCCAGTTTTCGCGACCCGGTCGCGCAGGACACGGTGCGAATAACCTACGTCGATCATGCCATGTTCCTGATCCAGTCGGAGAGGCTTTCGGCAATGACCGATTTCACCGGCTGGTATGGCAACGTGGATTTCACCCCCGACGTGGTGACCATGAACAACGCCCATTCCACCCACTTCACCAGCGCGCCGGACCCGGCGATCCCCCATGTTCTGGAAGGCTGGGAACTGAATGGCCAGCCGCGCGATCACGAGCTGGACCTGGGCGAAATGCTGATCCGCAACGTGCACACCGATGTTCGGTCCAACGGGCCCACGGTGCGAGAGAACGGCAATTCAATCTTCGTCTTCGAGGTGGCCGGGCTCTGCGTCGGCCACCTGGGACACCTGCACCATGAACCCGACGATACGCAATATGCCATGCTGGGGCGTCTCGACGTGGTGATGGCTGCGGTGGATGGCGGACTGACACTGCGCCACGAGACTTTGTTGCGGGTCATGGATCGGTTGCGGTCCTCGGTGGTGATCCCGATGCACTGGTTCGGGCGCAGCACGCTGAACGCCTTTCTCGATGACATGGAGGTCAGTGGCTACGACATCGTGCGCACCGGCGGGTCCGGGATCACCCTGTCGCTGGACAGCCTGCCGTCGCGGCGAACGGTCATGGTGCTTGAGCCCGAGTTCCTGTCAGAGTGACTTGCCCCAAGCGTGCGCACATGCTTTGACCCGACCCATGTTGAACGCCGTTAACCCCGAGCTCAAATCGAAGCTGAGCGACAGGTTGGGGCAAGAGGGTCTGCCTGACGACGCCTCTTCCTACTTGCGAGAGCCGCGCGGGCGCTGGCAGGGGAAGGGGCTGGTCGTGGCCCCGGCGACCACCCAAGAGGTTGCGGCCGTCGTGCGCCTGTGTGATCGGGCCGCTGTCGGGATCATCCCTTATGGTGGGGGAACGGGCCTTGTCGGCGGCCAGATCACCGAATCCGATCCGGCCCCGGTTATCCTGTCGCTGCACCGCATGGCGGCGATCCGCGCGGTTCACCCTCAAGAAAACGCGATGGAAGTCGAGGCGGGCGCGATCCTGGCCGATATCCAGGCGGCGGCGGAGGGCGCGGACCGCCTGTTCCCCCTGTCTCTGGCCTCGGAGGGGTCGGCGCGGATCGGCGGGCTGCTGGCCACCAACGCAGGTGGGCTGAACGTGATCCGGTATGGCAACGCGCGGGCGCAATGCCTTGGGCTGGAGGTCGTCATGGCCGATGGCACCGTCTGGCACGGGCTGTCGCGATTGCGCAAGGACAACACCGGATACGACCTGCGCGACCTCATGATCGGGGCCGAGGGCACATTGGGCATCATTACAGCGGCAACGCTGAAACTGATGCCGCGCCCGGTTGAGACAGCGACCGCGCTGATCGCCGTGCCCGATCCCGCTGCGGCGCTGGATCTTCTGGCGCTGGCCGGAGCGCAACTGGGCGAGACGGTCTCGGCCTTCGAACTGATACACCGGCAGGGCTTCGACTTCCTGGCCGAGGCCGGGATCGACCATCCGCGACCCTTGGACGCGGTGCCCGAGTGGTGTGTCCTGACCGAGGTCGGCCTGGGCGCCGGGCAGGATGCACAGGGCGCGCTGGAGGCGCTGTTCGCCGCCGCGCAGCAGCGGGGCCTCGCCCGTGACGGGACCATCGCCCAGTCGTTGCAGCAGGCGCGCGACCTCTGGACAATCCGCGAGAGCATCCCGGCGGCCAACCGTGCCATCGGCGCGGTGTCGTCGCATGACATTTCGCTGCCGCTGTCCGCGATCCCCGACTTTATCGCGCAGGCCCCCGGCAGGCTGGCCGAGGTCGGCGATTTCCGAATCAATTGTTTCGGCCACCTGGGCGACGGCAACCTGCATTACAACGTTTTCCCACGGCCGGGCCGCAGCCGCGCCGACCACGCGGACAAGCGCGCAGCGGTCAAGCGCGCGGTGCATGACCTGACGCACGAGATGGGCGGGTCGGTCAGTGCTGAACACGGGGTGGGACGGCTGAAAGTGGCCGACCTGGAGCGCTATGCCGACCCGGTCAAACTGGCCACGATGCGCGCCATCAAGCAGGCGCTGGATCCGCGGTGCATCCTGAATCCCGGCGCGGTGCTGCGCGGGTGGTGACGCTTGCCCTCGGGCGGGCTTGCGCATATCAGGGCGCGGATCGAACCAAGGGCCGCACATGCCAGTTCTCGTGATGAAATTCGGCGGTACGAGCGTCGCCACCCCCGACCGCATCCGCCGTGCGGCCAAGCGCGTCGGCGTCGAGGTCGCCAAGGGCTATGACGTCATCGTCATCGTCTCGGCCATGGCGGGCGAGACGAACAAGCTTGTGGGCTATGTCAGCGACACCAGTCCGCTTTACGATGCCCGCGAATACGACGCGATCGTCAGTTCCGGCGAGAATGTCACCGCCGGGCTGATGGCGCTGACCCTTCAGGAAATGGACGTTCCCGCGCGCAGCTGGCAGGGCTGGCAAGTGCCCGTGCGGACGACAAGCGCCCATTCCGCCGCCAGGATCGAGGAGATCCCCACGGACAACATTGCCGGAAAGTTCGCCGGGGGGATGCGCGTGGCCGTCGTGGCCGGCTTCCAGGGCGTCAGCCCCGAGGGCCGGATCACCACGCTGGGTCGGGGCGGCAGCGACACCACCGCGGTGGCCTTCGCCGCGGCTTTCGATGCGGAGCGTTGCGACATTTATACGGACGTGGATGGCGTCTACACCACCGATCCGCGCATCGCGGCCAAGGCCCGCAAACTGGACCGCATCGCCTTCGAGGAAATGCTGGAACTGGCCAGCCTAGGGGCCAAGGTGCTTCAGACCCGCTCGGTCGAGCTGGCCATGCGCTACAACGTGAAACTGCGGGTGCTCAGCAGTTTCGAGGAACAATCCGACGCGGCCGGCACCCTGGTCTGCGACGAGGAGGACGTGATGGAAAACCGCCCCGTATCCGGCATCGCCTATAGCCGTGAAGAGGCCAAGATGACCCTGATCTCGGTGGCCGACCGTCCCGGCATCGCCGCCGCCATTTTCGGACCCTTGTCCGATGCGGGGGTGAACGTGGACATGATCATCCAGAACATCTCCGAAGAGGGTCGCACCGACATGACCTTTTCCTGCCCGGTGGACCAGGTCCCCCGCGCCGAGAAAGCCCTGAACGTGGCCAAGGCGGGGGGCGACATCAATTATCATGACCTCGTGGCGGACACGGACGTGGCCAAGATCAGCGCCGTCGGTATCGGGATGCGCAGCCAGTCCGGCGTGGCCGCGACCATGTTCAAGACGCTCTCGCAGGAGGGGATCAACATCAAGGTCATCGCCACCTCGGAAATCAAGATCAGCGTGCTGGTGGACCGCAAGTACATGGAACTCGCGGTGCAGGCCCTGCACGACGCCTTCGAACTGGAAAAGGTGGAGTGACGTCGGACGCCAGCGCATGGCGCGTGACAACCGGGGGCCAGCCGTGCAATCTTCGGTCGCGATCACGGTAGCGCGGTTCTCGTTGCGGTAGCTGCGCTGCTATGGGAACCGAATGCCCGGCAGAATACCGGCAGGGACGAGGGACATGCCCGAGAGCTTCGAAACCGAAAGCCGCAAGCTGCTTGGCCGGCTGCGCGATGCCATGGCCGACGACGATGCCGGCCAGGAGCGTCTGGACCGGATCGTGGCGCTGATCGCCGGTTCGATGCGCACCGAGGTCTGTTCCATCTACCTTTTCCGCGATGCCGAAACGCTGGAGCTTTGCGCGACCGAGGGTCTCTCGCCCGAGGCTGTTCACCAGACCCGCATGCGCGTGGGAGAGGGGCTGGTGGGCCGCGTCGCCAAGGCGCGCGACGTGATCAACACCGCCGATGCCCCGGCCGCCCGGGGGTTCCGCTACATGCCCGAGACCGGCGAAGAGCGGTTTTCCAGCTTTTGCGGCGTCCCGATCCAGAGGCTGGGCGACACCATGGGGGTTCTGGTGGTGCAGTCCCGGGCGGTGCGCGAGTTCACCGCCGACGAGGTCTATGCGCTGGAAGTCGTGGCCATGGTGTTGGCCGAGATGACGGAACTCGGCGCTTTCGTGGGCGAGGGTGCGGCACTTTCCGCGCGCCACCAGCAGCCGGTGATGTTCCGCGGCACGGTCGCACAAGAAGGCGCCGCGGGCGGCAATGTCTTCCTGCACGAGCCGCGCGTGGTTGTCACCAATCCCATCGCCGACGATCCCGACACCGAAAAGACCCGCCTGTCGGGGGCCATCGACACCCTGCGGCTGTCGGTGGACCAGATGCTGGCGCGCAATTCCGGCGCCAGTGCCGACCAGAAGGATGTGCTCGAGGCCTACCGGATGTTTGCCAATTCGCGCAGCTGGCTAAAGCGGATGGAGGACGACATCGACAACGGTCTGTCGGCCGAGGCGGCGGTGGAAAAGGAGCAGTCCCTCGCTCGAACCCGCATGGCGCAGTCGAAGGATGCCTACCTGCGCGACCGGTTGCACGACCTCGACGACCTGTCCAATCGGCTGCTGCGGATCCTGACCGGGCAGGGCAGCGACACCGGGGCCGAACTGCCCCAGAACCCCGTGCTGGTGGCCCGCAACATCGGCCCGGGCGAACTGCTGGACTACGGAAAGGTGCTCAAGGGCATCGTGCTCGAGGAAGGCTCGGTCGGCAGCCATGCCGCAGTGGTCGCGCGCGCCTGGGCGATTCCGCTGGTGATCCATGCCAAGAACATAACCACCGAGGCGTTGAACGGTGACCCCATCCTCGTGGACGGTGAACAGGGGATCGTGCACCTGCGGCCCGACGACACCGTGCGCTCGGCCTTTCGCGACAAGATCGCCATGCAGGCGGCGGCGCAGGAACGCTATGCCTCGTTGGTGGACCAACCCGCCACGACCCGCTGCGGCCAGACCGTTTCCCTGAGCATGAATGCCGGGCTGATGGCCGATCTGCCCTCGCTGCCCTCGTCGGGGGCCGACGGCGTGGGCCTGTTCCGGACCGAGCTGCAATTCCTGATCCGCAACCAGATGCCGAAGCGGGCCGAGCTGTCGGCGCTTTACGCCCGGGTCATGGATGCCGCGGGCGGCAAGCGCGTGGCCTTCCGTACGCTGGATATCGGGTCCGACAAGGTTCTGACCTACATGAAGCCCAACGACGAACCGAACCCGGCCATGGGTTGGCGCGCGATCCGTGTGGGTCTCGACAAACCGGGCGTGCTGCGGATGCAGCTGCAGGCCCTCATCCGCGCCGCCGCGGGGCGGCCGTTGACGGTGATGTTCCCCTTCGTGGCCCAGTTGCAGGAATTCTGCGATGCCCGGGCCGAGTTCGACAAGGCCATGGACCGTGAACGCCGCCTGGGCCATCCGTTGCCCGACAGCGTGGAGGTGGGGGCGATGCTGGAAACCCCAAGCCTGGCCTTTGCGCCCGACCAGTTCTTCCGCGATGTGGATTTCCTGTCTATCGGGGGCAATGACCTCAAGCAGTTCTTCTTTGCCGCCGACCGCGAGAACGAGCGCGTGCGGCGGCGCTATGATACGCTCAACGTCAGTTTCCTGACCTTCCTCGAACAGTTGATAGACCGCTGCGCGGTGCTGGGCACGCCCGTCAGCTTTTGCGGCGAGGATGCCGGCCGGCCGATCGAGGCGGTGTGCTTCGCCGCCCTGGGCTTGCGGTCGCTGTCAATGCGCCCGGCCTCGATCGGGCCGGTCAAGCACCTGCTCCACCAGGTGGATCTGGGTGATGTCAAGTCGGCCATGGACGGCGCCCGCGCGAGGGGCGAACAGTCCGTGCGTCATGCCGTGATCGAGGCGCTGCGGGGCTAACGCCGGATCGCCGGGCGCCGCAGCCGTGCCAGTTCGGCGTGAAAGGCCGTCAGCACGGCCTCTTCACCGTGGGTCCGGGCCAACTTGCGCAGCCCGAAATGCACCCGGGCGATGCGGGTGTAATAGTCCATGAAGGCATAGTTGGTGCCCGCCCCGGCCGCAGCGCCCAGCACCGGCACCGCCTGGCCGGCCAGTTTCTGGCCGATGACCGAGGCGAAGCGCGGCGCGATCCGCGCCAGCAGCTTGTTGAGCGCCGGGCCTGTCAGGGTCAGCCGTGCGCCGATGAACGAGGTGTCTATGCCATCGTCGCCCGTGCCCGGCCCGCCGGCGCCGAAGACTTGAAGGCATTGCAGACGGGTTTCCTCGCTTTTGGGGTCCTCGCCGTGGGCCTCGGCCACGGACTGGACCGAGCGGAAGATCACCGTGGTGGCCACCGGAAGCTCGGCCAGCGCCGTGGGCAGCCCACCCATGCCGCCCAGCGCACCCGAGATCATGGCCAGCGCCCGGTGTCCGGACTCAGATGCGGCAAGGCCGGCCATGGCGCCGCGCCGGCTCTGACCGGCCAGGTCGTAGGACTGGCGCAAGGCGGCACTGGCGGCGCTCTCGATCCGGGCAAGCTGCGCGCCCGGCAAAAGCTTCAGCCCGTCCTCGACCTGCCCGCCAACGAAATTGATCACCTGCATCAGCACTGTGCCCGCCGCATGCTGTTGCGCGGCCAGGGCCTTGATGGTGGCGCGGGCCGCGTCGTCCAGCGGCGGCTGCGCCGGGTCGGGATTGACCAGGCGCATGGACTCGGGTTCGGCTGTCATGAATTGAAGATGGGAAGGGCGGCGGGCTTTTCAATCACCCTCTTCGCGCGCGCGCGAAACCTCGCCGGAGACCCCGGCCCAGGCGCCGGGTGTCAGGCCAAGGCCAAGCACTCGGTCGGGGTTGGTGGGCGGGGGCATGTGCACGCCCTGCAAGGGTTCGAACCCGAAGCGCGCGTAATAGGGCGCATCGCCGACCAGCATGACCCTCTCCCAGCCTTGGCGGGCCGCTTCGGCCACCTGCGCGCGGATCAGCCAGCCTCCCAGCCCCTCGCCCTGGCGCGTGGGGTGAACGGCGACCGGGCCCAGCAGGATCGCTCGTGCTGTGCCGATCCACACTGGCCAGCCCCGGATCGCGCCGCCCAGGATGCCATCGGCGTCGCGTGCCACGATGCAGAGCGGGCCCACGGGAGGCACCCCGTCGCGCAGCCGATAGGACGACAGGGCCTCGCGCCCCGGCGCGAAACACAGGTCGAAGAGCGCCTCGACCTCCCACCAGTCCTCGTCGCGTTCGGGACGCAGGTTCATGCGCCGGTCTTTCTTGTTGTTTCCGCGATGCTCGGTAGCATGGGGGCCATACCACGGCAAACGCTTGGAGAGACTGATGTTCTACCGCCCCGAAATCGGCCACGGCCTGCCGCACAACCCCTTCGGGGCCATCGTGGCGCCGCGGCCGATCGGCTGGATCTCGACCCGCGGGGCGGACGGGGTGGACAACCTGGCGCCCTATTCCTTTTTCAACGCGGTCGCCTATGCGCCGCCGCAGGTCATGTTTGCCTCGACCTCGGCCAAGCCCGATCGGGCGGGCACCAAGGACAGCGTGGCCAATATTCGCGACACCGGCGTTTTTGCCGTCAATATCGTGGAGTACGCGGCACGCGAGGCGATGAACCGCACCTCGGGCGGCTTGGCGCGCGAGGTGGACGAATTCGCCAAGGCCGGTATCGCCAAGGCAGGATGCGAGACCATCGACTGCCCCCGCGTGGCCGAGGCCCCGGCGGTGCTGGAGTGCACTCTGACGCGGATCGTCGCATTGCCTGGTGCGGCGAATCTCGTCGTTTTCGGCGAGGTGAAAGGCGTGCACATGCGCGACGATTGCCTGGTCGGGGGGCGGTTCGACGTGACGCGGTTCAGCCCGCTCGCCCGGTTGGGCTACAGCGACTATACGGCCGTGCGCGAGGACTTCGCGCTTGCCCGGCCGGGCGATACATGACGGTGCGGCATCGCTCGCTCTCCCTGGTGCCCGAAATTTCGGCGTTATTACAACCCGCTCCGGGGGATTGCCCGCTTCACAACCGGGGCGGGTTTGGGCAAGGTGGCCAAGGACAGCGACGGAGGGTGCGATGGCTGCCATGATCGGGATAATAGGGGGCTCGGGTCTGTACCAGCTGCCGGGACTGGAGCGGGCCGAATGGCACCCGGTCGCGACCCCTTGGGGCGCGCCGTCGGACGATATCCTTCTGGGCGAGATCGATGGCGTAAGGCTTGCTTTCCTGCCGCGCCACGGGCGCGGACATGTCCATGCGCCTGGCACCGTGCCATACCGCGCCAATATCGACGCGCTCAAGCGGCTGGGCTGCACCGACCTGGTCAGCGTTTCGGCCTGCGGGTCGTTCCGCGAGGAGATGGCGCCGGGGGATTTCGTCGTCGTCGAGCAATTCATCGACCGTACAATCGGCCGTGCGCGCAGCTTCTTCGGTACCGGCTGTGTGGCCCATGTCAGCCTGGCGCAGCCGGTCTGTAACCGGCTGGCCGAGTCCTGTGCCGAGGCCGCGCAGGCGGCGGATGTGCGCGTTCACCGGGGCGGCACCTACTTGGCCATGGAAGGGCCGCAGTTCTCGGCCCGAGCGGAATCGGCGCTCTATCGCGATGTCTGGGGCTGTGATGTGATCGGAATGACCAACATGCCCGAGGCGCGGCTCGCCCGCGAGGCCGAGCTTTGCTACGCGTCAATCGCCATGATCACCGACTACGACAGCTGGCACCCGGATCATGGCAGCGTCGATATCTCCGAGATCATCGCCACCCTGGATGCCAATGCAGACAAGGCCCGCCGCACGGTTGCCGGGCTGCCCGAGAGACTGGACCATGCCGCACCGTGCCCCTGCGGCTGTGACCGGGCGCTGGACAATGCCATCCTGACCGCGCCCGAGGCGCGCGATCCCGACCTGCTGC
Source organism: Salibaculum sp. (assembly GCF_035270045.1). Lineage (NCBI taxonomy): Bacteria > Pseudomonadati > Pseudomonadota > Alphaproteobacteria > Rhodobacterales > Roseobacteraceae > Salibaculum > Salibaculum sp. The sequence continues at coordinate 47,673 of NZ_DATFIP010000055.1, read as the reverse complement.
GCAAGCTGGATGCCGTGGCCGGCCGCGTTCTCTGACTGTTTCCCGAAAGGACCCGTGCCCATGAAGACCGTGAAGGACTATATCCGCACGATCCCCGACTTCCCGCACGCGGGGATCATGTTCCGCGATGTGACGACGCTTTTCGCCGATCCGCGCGGATTCCGCATGGCGGTTGACCAGTTGCTGCACCCCTACGCGGGTCAGCCCATCGACCTGGTCGTCGGGCTGGAGGCGCGCGGCTTCATCCTTGGCGGGGCCATCGCGCACCAGCTGGGCAAGGGGTTCGTGCCGATCCGCAAGAAGGGCAAGCTGCCGGGGGCGGTGATCGAAAAATCCTATCAGCTTGAATACGGCGAAGCGGTGATGGAGATGCACGACGATGCCATCGGTGCCGGTCAGACCGTCCTGGTGGTCGATGACCTTCTGGCCACGGGCGGCACCGCCGAGGCCGGCGTGAAGCTGATCGAACGGCTGGGTGGCGCGGTCACGGGCTGTGCCTTCGTCATCGACCTGCCGGAACTGGGCGGGCGCAAGCGGCTGGAGAGGATGGGCATGGAAGTTCACGCCCTTTGCGATTTCCAAGGCACCTGAGACGCAGGGTCAGTTGGTCTTGCGCCGGGGGATGAAGGGCAGGGGCGCCACCGGAATGCCGTCCGCGATCAGGGCCTTGGCCTCTTCCGGTTTGGCTTCTCCGTGGATGGCGCGTTCGGGCACGGTGCCGTCATGCATGGCGCGCGCCTGCCTGGCGAACGACGGCCCGACGTAATCGCTGTTCTCCTCGACCTGGCGGCGCAGGGCGGCCATGGCTTTCTCTGCGTCCGATGTCGGGGCGCCATCCAGTGTCGGGGCCGGATCGGCCCCACCCCTGGCGATGCTGGGCGCCATGGGGCTGCGCCTCACCTTGCTTGAGCCACAGGTCACGCAGGCCACTTGGCCCGCATCGCGCAGTTTCTCGTAGGCGGCCGAGGACTGGAACCAGCTGTCGAACTGGTGGTCGCGGTCGCAGGTGAGCGTGTAGTGGATCATCAAGACCCTGCCGCGGTGGTTTGCCTAGCGGTTAAATAGGGCTGATCCCCCGTCTTGGCAATCAAACCAGTTTGGGATCGAAGCACAGGATCATTTGCCGCAACTCGGGTTCGTCGACCATCTTGGCGGCCTTGCGGCGATTGACCCAGCGCCGCTTGCGTTCCTTGCGCTCGGGCCAGCGATTGTGGACCTTCCTGACCTTGAGCGGAAAAATTACCGCGACGCAGGGCAGGGCGTCGTCGCTGTGGCTCTTGTAGTAGCTGTAGACACCGAGCGGCCGGCTGCGCACACGCCCTTCCAACCCCGCCTCTTCCCAGGCTTCGGTGGCTGCGGCCTGGCCGGGGGTCTCTCCATCCATGGGCCAGCCCTTGGGTACGATCCAGCGGCCGGTGCCGCGGCTGGTGATCAGGCAGAACTGCAGCTCGCCATTCTTGATGCGATAGCACAGGGCTCCGAACTGGGTACGGACGTCGGTCTTGCCGGCCGCCCCAAGGGTGATCGTCGCCTGTTTCGTCTCCTGCTTTGCCATGCCTGCCGTCTTTGGCCCGTTGCGGGCTGTTTCTGCGCCTCTTCTTGGCCCAATCTACCGCAGATTCTCCGGTCGCCATAGTGTTATTCAGCCAGTGCGGCAGATGGGGTAGCGACCCTCGGTCAGGGGGCGGCCCCGGCGGCGGCCCGCACGACTTCGGCAATGACCGCCAACCGATCGGCCAGGGGGTTCGTCCGACGCCAGATCATGCCGATGGTGCGCCGCGGCGCGGGTGTGGGGAACCGCGCGACTGATACAGGGGCCGAGCGGGTCTCGACCGGCACGGCCATTTCGGGGATCAGGGTGATGCCGATCCCGGCGCCGACCATCTGCACCAGCGTCGACAGGGTCGAGCCGTCCAGCACCTCGCGCGGGGCCTGGGCCGAGCGGTTGCAGAACGACAGGGCCTGCTCGCGGAAACAGTGCCCTTCTTCCAGCAACAGAAGGCGCATCTCGGGCAGGCGTTCTGGTGCGGGGACGGGCTGATCGGCATCGGTCCCGGGCCGGACAAGCACGAAATCTTCTTCGAAGAGCGCCACCTCCTCAAGCCCCGGTTCCGACACTGGCAGAGCCACGATGGCCGTGTCGATGCGCCCCCGCGCGAGTTCTTCGATCAGGGTCGAGGTCAGGCTTTCACGCACGTTGATGTCCAACCCGTCGTGCAGGCGCGACATCTCGGACACGATGCGGGGCAGCAGGTAGGGTGCGATGGTCGGAATTACGCCTATACGCAGCGGCCCGGTCAGGTGATCGCGCGCGGCGCGCGCCAGATCGTCCAGCTCCTCGACCGCGCGCAGGATATCTCGGACCCGCGCCGCGACGCGTTCGCCAAAGGCCGTCAGCCTCACGTACCTGGGGCCACGCTCGAAGACCGGGGTGCCCAGCCGGGCTTCGAGGTCCTTGATCTGCATGGACAGGGCGGGTTGGCTGATGGCACAGGCCGCGGCGGCCTGGCCGAAATGGCCGTGCCGGGCCAGGGCCTCGAAATAGCGCATCTGCTTGAGGGTCAGTGAAGACATAAGGGAAAGTTATCATGTCAATCAGAATATTCAACTTAAACTAATTCTAAAAGACCCCTATGTTAGCTGCGAATGGCATAGCCATTGATGATTCAACAGTCGATGACCGGAGGAAAAGATGGACGGAAACGACATTGATAAGGCGGGCAAATGCCCTGTGATGCATGGCGGGCTGACGTCCACCGAACCCTCGGTCACCGCCTGGTGGCCCAAGACGCTCAACCTCGACATTCTGCACCAGCACGACCGCAAGCCGGATCCGCTGGTCGACATCGACTTCCGTGAAGAGGTCAAGGAGCTGGACTTCGAAGCGGTCAAGGAAGACGTCAAGGCGCTGCTGACCGACAGCCAGGACTGGTGGCCGGCAGACTGGGGCCATTACGGCGGACTGATGATCCGCCTGGCCTGGCACTCGGCTGGCTCCTACCGCATTCAGGACGGGCGCGGCGGCGGCGGCCACGGCAATATCCGGTTCGCTCCGCTGAATTCCTGGCCCGACAACGGCAACCTGGACAAGGCGCGCCGCCTGTTGTGGCCTGTCAAGAAGAAGTACGGCAGCAAGCTGTCCTGGGCGGACCTGATCCTGCTTTCGGGTACCATGGCCTATGAATCCATGGGGCTGAAAACCTATGGCTTTTCCTTCGGACGCGAGGATATCTGGCACCCCGAAAAGGATGTCTACTGGGGATCCGAGAAAGAATTCGTGGGGGATGCCAGCGAACGCTACGAGGACATCATGCGTCCCGAGACACTGGAAAACCCCCTGGCCGCGGTCCACATGGGCCTGATCTACGTGAACCCCGAGGGTGTGAACGGTCAGCCCGACCCGATGAACACCGCCGAGCAGGTGCGCGTGACCTTCGCCCGCATGGCCATGAATGACGAGGAAACCGCTGCGCTGACCGCTGGTGGCCACACCGTCGGCAAGGCCCACGGCAACGGCGACGCCGAGGCGCTGGGCGCCGAACCCGAAGCGGCCGACGTGGAAACGCAGGGCTTCGGCTGGGTCAATCCGAACTTGGATGGCAAGGCGACCAATGCCGTGACCAGCGGGATCGAAGGCGCCTGGACGACCAATCCCACCCAGTGGGACATGGGGTATTTCGACCTGCTTTTCGGCTACGAGTGGGAACTGACCAAGTCGCCCGCCGGGGCCAACCAGTGGCGCCCGATCGACATCCGCGAAGAGGACATGCCGGTCGACACCACCGACCCGACCAAGCGTGTCATGCCGATGATGACCGATGCGGACATGGCCATGAAGATGGATCCGACCTATCGCGCCATCTGCGAGAAGTTCATCGCCGATCCGGACTACTTCGCCGACACCTTCGCCCGCGCCTGGTTCAAGCTGACCCACCGCGACCTGGGCCCGCGCATTCGCTACATCGGGCCTGATGCCCCGCAAGAGGACCTGATCTGGCAGGATCCCGTGCCGAGCGGGTCTGACGTCTATGATGTGGCTGCAGTGAAGGCCCGGATCGCCGAGGCCGGCCTGTCTGTCCCGGACATGGTCGCCACCGCCTGGGACAGCGCACGGACCTTCCGTCAGTCCGACCTGCGCGGCGGCGCCAACGGTGCCCGCATCCGGCTTGCCCCGCAGAAGGACTGGGAAGGCAACGAGCCCGAGCGCCTGAACCGCGTTCTGGACAAGCTGGAGCCGATCGCCAAGGAAACCGGCGCCTCGATCGCGGACGTGATCGTCCTGGCCGGCAACCTCGGGGTCGAGCAGGCGGCCAAGGCCGCTGGTGTCGACATCGATGTTCCTTTCGCGCCGGGCCGCGGCGATGCCACGGACGAGATGACCGATGCCGACAGCTTCGCCTATCTCGAACCGATGGCCGATGGGTTCCGCAACTTCATGAAGCAGGACTACGAAGTCACCGCCGAGGAACTACTGCTGGACCGCGCGCAGCTCATGGGCCTGACAGCGCCGGAAATGACCTGCCTCATCGGCGGTATGCGGGTTCTGGGCACGAACCATGGCGGGACGGCGCATGGCGTCTTTACCAAGACGCCCGGTGCGCTGACGACGGACTTTTTCGAAACCCTGACCGACATGTCCTTCAAGTGGGAGCCGACGGGCCGCAACGAATACGCCATCGTCGATCGCAAGACGGGCGAGACCGCCTACACAGCCACCCGCGTGGACCTTGTGTTCGGGTCGAATTCAATCCTGCGGGCCTACGCCGAGGTCTACGCCCAGGACGACGCGAAAGAGAAGTTCGTCAAGGACTTCGTCACTGCCTGGACCAAGGTCATGAACGCTGACCGCTACGACCTGGCCTGAGCCGCGCAATGAAACGGCAAGACGAGAAACGGCGCCCTGCGGGGCGCCGTTTTTTTTCGTGGACCGGTCCTTCTCAGATCATCATGTTGCGGGGCTCACCGATCAGCCCGGCATAGTGGGCCAGGAACCGCGCGGCATCTGCCCCGTTGATCACGCGGTGATCATAGGACAGGTCCAGCGGCACCATGGGCACCGGGCGCGGCGTGTCGCCATCCCAGCGGGTGATCGTCTCGGTTCGCGTGATGCCGAGGATCGCCACCTCGGGTGGGTTGACGATGGGTGTGAAGGCGGTACCGCCGATCCCGCCGAGGTTGGTTATGGTCATCGAGGCCCCGCCCATTTCATCGGGTCCGATCTTGCGGGCCTGGGCTCGGGTGGCCAGGTCTGCGATTTCCGCGCCGATCTGCCACAGCCCCTTGGTGTCCGCATCGCGGATCACCGGCACCATCAGGCCATGCGGCGTGTCCACGGCGATCCCGATATGGACGTAGCCCTTCAGCACCAACGTTTCGCCATCCGGCGTCAGCGAGGCATTGAAGCGCGGAAAGGCCCGCAGGCTGCGGGCCAGAGCCGCCACGTGAAAGGCCAGCGCGGTCAGCTTGACACCGCGTTCCTGCGCTTCGGATTTGAGCGCCTTTCGAAAGGTCTCGATTGCGCTGACATCGGCGCGGTCGTGATGTGTGACCGCCGGTATCAGCGCCTGCGCGGCGGCAAGGTTTTTCGCCGCCACCTGCGCGAAGCGGCTCATCGGTTCCTCGGTCACGGGACCATACTGGCTATGGTCCACGTCCCAGTAGGACGTGTCGCCGGCGCCGCCTGCGGGTGCGGAAGCATTTCCGGTGATATCCTCGGGGCCGATCGTGGTGCGGCCAAGGCGCCTGGCGAGGGCCTCGATATCCACATCATTGTCACGCGCAAGGCGGCGGGTCGAGGGGCTGGCGATGATGTCTGACATTGCCACCCCCTACCAGTTGGCCGAGATATACTGGGTTTCCATGAACTCCAGCATGCCCTCGTGCCCGCCCTCACGGCCAAGGCCCGACTGCTTGACGCCACCGAAGGGGGCCGCCGGATCGGAGACCAGCCCGCGATTGAGGCCCACCATGCCGAATTCAAGACGTTCGCAGACCTGCATCGCGCGCTTGAAATCCTCGGAAAAGACATAAGCAACAAGGCCGTATTCCGTGTCATTGGCGCGCCGGATCACCTCTTCCTGGTCGGAAAAGGTCTGAAGTGCCGCGACGGGGCCGAATATCTCGTCGTGGACGCAGTCCGCATCCTCGGAGACGCCTGACAACACGGTGGGCGGGTAGAAATACCCTGTCCCGTCGGGCGTGGTCCCGCCGCATTCGACCTTTGCGCCCTTGGCCACGGCATCGGCCACGAACGCGGCCACCTTGTCGCGGGTATCGGCATTGACAAGCGGGCCGACGTCCACGGACGGGTCCGTGCCGTCGCCGACCTTGAGCGCGGCCATGCGCTCGGTCAGGCGACGGGTGAACGCCTCTGCCACGTCCTGATGCACGTAAATGCGGTTGGCGGCCGTGCAGGCCTCGCCGAGGTTGCGCATCTTGGCCAGCATGGTGCCTTCGACGGCGCTTTCGATGTCTGCATCCTCGAAAACGATGCAAGGAGCGTTGCCGCCCAGTTCCATCGCAGGTTTCAACACCTGGTCGGCAGCGGATTTCAACAGTTTCCGGCCCACCCCTGTCGACCCGGTGAAGCTGACCACCCGCACGCGGGGGTCGTGCAACATGTGATCGACCAGTGCGCCGGTGCGTTTGCTGGGCAGCACGTTGACCAGGCCCTTGGGCACGCCAGCTTCTTCCAGTAGGGGCATCAGCGCGAGCATTGTCAGGGGCGTTTCCGAGGCTGGCTTGATGATGACACCACAGCCTGCCGCCAGCGCCGGGGCGATCTTGCGGGTGCCCATTGCCGCCGGATAATTCCAAGGCGTTATCAGCACGGCCAGCCCGGCGGGCTTGTGCTGCACCAGGATTCGCGCGCCCGAGGCGGGCGCATGGGTGATCAACCCGTCGGCGCGCACGGCCTCTTCCGCGAACCAGCGGAAGAACTCGGCGGCATAGGCGGCCTCGCCGCGGGCATCGACGCCCGCCTTGCCGTTTTCCAGCGTGATCAGATGGGCGAAGTGATCCAGCCGCGCGGTCATCAATTCCCATGCCCTGCGCAGCACTTCGGAGCGTTCGCGCGGGGTGCGCGCGGCCCAGTCGGCCATGGCTTTGTCGGCGGCATCCAGCGCGGCGTCGGCATCGGCGATCTCGGCCGAGGCGACCGAGGCCAGCACCTTTTCGGTGGCGGGGTTGATCACTTCGAAGCGCGTCTCGGTCGCGTGCCATGCGCCGTTTATGTAGAGATCGGTGTAGTCCATGTCGGTCTCCAGGGGTCAGAGCAGGTGGCGGAGCGGTTGCTCCACCCGGCCCGCGAAGTCGGAAAGAAGCTGGATCGCGTCAGCGGCATCCATTTCGGACGGGGCGCATTCCAGCGTGAGGGTCAGCCCGTCACCCTTTGGTGTCAGGGTCAGAGCCGGGGTGGCTTCGCCGCCCATTTCGACGCTGGTCAGCCGACTGCCGCGCAGGTCACGCAGGATCAGGGCCGGGGCATCATCGGTTTCCATGGCGTCTGACAGGCCTCGGCCGGCGGGCAGTGCATAGGTTTTCGTCTGTCCCTGCCGTTCGACGGCCACCGGCCCGGGAACAGGCATCGAGCAGGCCGCCAGCGCGGCCAGGATCGCGTCGGCATCCGAAAGACCATGCGCCCCCGCGGCCCAGGCGGTGAAGCCCGGCAGGCCATCCTCGGGCACCTCGGCCACAAGCCGGCGACTTGCCGTGCCCACCTCGGCGGCCGATGCGGCGGCGGGCAGGCTGCGCAACGTGTCGAGGTCTCTGACATGGTAGGGCTGCGGATAGCCCGCCTTGGCCAGACGGGCCAGGTCCAGCCCCTGTTCCAGCGCCAGCCGCCGCGCCTTGGGCGAGGCGAGTATGCGCCCGCCTGCTGGCTGCGGTGCAGCCGGCTGCGCGGTGCGCGACGGTTCGGGCGTCGGCTGAGGCCTGGTCGGGACGGGTTCCGCCGCCGGTGCCGCCGCCGCCTTTGCGACAGAGCGGGCCACGGGGTTTGCCGGTGCCGCCTCGCTGATCACCGCCACTGGCCCGCCGACGGGCACCTCTTCGCCGGCCTGTGCAAGCGTTGCGGCGAGATATCCGTCGCGTCCCGCTTCGACCTCCATGGTGCTCTTGTCGGTTTCGACCTCGAAAAGCACGTCCGTCGCCGCGACGGCGTCACCTGGCGATTTGAGCCACCCCACCAGCAGCCCGGTATCCTGCGCCATGCCAAGCTGTGGCATGGTCACGCTATGGCCATCGGGAAGGTCATCGGCCGGGGCCTCTGCCGCGGGGGCCGCGGCCGTTTGGGCAGGCGTGTCATCCTCGGCGCTGTCGCTGATCCGGGCGATCACCGCGCCCACGGGCACGTCCTCGCCCTCGCTGGCGCTCACGCCGGTCAGGAAGCCCGCGGCCTGCGCCTCGACTTCCATCGTGGCCTTGTCGGTTTCCACCTCGAACAGGGCATCCCCCTTGGCGACTGCGTCGCCGGGGGCTTTCAGCCAGGACACGATCTTGCCTGCGTCCTGAGCCATGCCCAGCTGAGGCATTGTCACGTCACGCTGCATGAATCATGTCCCCAGCACAGAGCTTGCGAGCGTTCTCGGCCACGCCCTCGGGTGTCGGCACGGTGATGTCTTCCAGTGCCGGGCTGAACGGAACGGGCACGTCCATCGCGCCCATGCGCAGAACCGGCGCGTCGAGGTGATAGAAGGCCTTTTCGTTCAGGCGGCTGGCGATTTCGGAAGTCACGCCGTAGCTTTGGTGGCCCTCGTCGATGACGATGGCGCGGCTGGTCTTCTTGACGCTTTCGATCAGGGTGGCCTCGTCCAGCGGCACGATGGTGCGCGGGTCGATGACCTCGGCGCTTATACCGTCGGCGGCCAGCATTTCAGCGGCCTTCTCGGCCACCTGCACCATGGAGGACGTGGCGATAAAGGTGATGTCCGATCCCTCGCGCTTCACGTTGGCTTCGCCAAAGGGGATCAGGAATTCCTCTTCCGGGACCGGGGCCTTGTCCTGGTACATCAGCTTGTCTTCGAAGATCACGACCGGGTTGTTGTCGCGGATCGCCGTCTTCATCAGGCCCTTGGCCTCGTAGGCCGAGGAGGGCATTGCCACCTTCAGCCCCGGAATATGCGCCACCAGCGCCTGCAAGCTCTGCGAGTGCTGCGCGGCCGACCGGCGCGTTGCCCCGAGGTTGGTGCGCAGGACCATCGGCACGGTCAGCTTGCCACCGGACATGTAGTGCTGCTTGGCCGCCTGGTTGCACAGCTGATCCATGACCAGGTAGAGGAAATCGCCGAACATCAGGTCGACGATGGGCCGCGCGCCGGTCATGGCCGCGCCCACGGCCAGCCCGACGAAGCCCGGTTCGGCGATGGGCGTGTCGATGACGCGCTGGGTGCCGAACTCCTCGACCAGGCCCGACAGGACCTTGAAGGGCGTGCCGGCCTCGGCCACGTCTTCGCCCATCAGGAAGACCGTTTCATCGCGGCGCATTTCCTCGGCAATGGCTTCGTTCACCGCCTGGGACAGGGTAATTTCTCGCATCTCTCTCTCCTCAGTCCGCGTAGACATGCATGTCGACTTCGGAAACGTCGGGGTATTTCGCGGCCTCGGCGTAGGCGACGGCCTCGGTTGCATCCTTGTCGATCTCGGCGTTCATCGCCTCGATCTCTTCTTCGGTGGCGATGCCCTGTTCGACGAGGTAGCCACGGAAACGCACGATCGGGTCGCGGTTTTCCTTCCAGTCCTTTTCCTCGTCCTTGGACCGGTAGTATTCGCGGTTGATGTCGCCGACGTGGTGGCCGTGGTAGCGGTAGGTTTCCAGCTCCAGGAAGAATGGCCCCTCGCCCTTGCGGCAGCGCGCCACCAGTTTTTGCGTCAACTCGTTGACCGCCAGAACGTCCTGGCCGTCAACCTTGAAGGCCTCGATACCGAAGGCCTCGGCCCGCGCGGTGATGGACCCGGCGGCGATTTCCTCGGTCTTGGTGTACTCGGAATAACCGTTGTTCTCGCAGGCATAGATCACTGGCAGGTTCCAGAGCGCGGCCATGTTCATGACCTCGTAGAGCAGGCCCTGCGCCGTGGCCCCGTCGCCGAAGAAACAGACGGTCACGTCATCTGCGCCTTGCAGTTTCGAGCGCAGAGCCGAGCCCGTGGCAATCCCCATGGAGCCGCCGACGATGGCATTGGCGCCCAGGTTGCCGTGGCTCTGGTCGGCGATGTGCATGGAGCCGCCCTTGCCCCGGCAATAACCTTCTTGCTTGCCCAGAAGCTCGCAGAACATTTCCTTGAACGCGGCACCCTTTGCCACGCAGTGTCCGTGGCCTCGATGGGTCGAGGTGATGCGGTCGGAGTCGGTCAGGGCCTCGCAGATGCCCACGGCCACGGCTTCTTCGCCGGAATACATGTGGGTCAAGCCGGGCATCTTGGCCGACAGGTAAAGCTGGTTGGCGTTGTCCTCGAAGGTGCGAATGCGCACCATCTGGCGGTACATCGCCAGGTAGTCTTCGGTGTTGGTCTTGGCCTTGGCCATTGTCAGTGTCCTTTGCGGGGCGACCATCAGGGTTTCTTCTGGCCGCAAGTATCCTCGGGGGGTGTGGGGGGCAGACAGCCCCCCACATGTGCTGGAGCGATGGCTTGCTCAGTAGCGGTTGGCGATCGGCAGGTCCTCGGCCGGGAACAGGCTGATTACCTCGCAGCCGGTCTCGGTCACCACGACCTCTTCCTCGATGCGGGCGGCGGAATAACCGTCGGTCGCCGGGCAGTAGGTCTCCAGCGCGAAGACCATCCCGGTCTGGATCTCCATCGGGTGATCGAGGCTGACCGCGCGGCTGATGATCGGCCGTTCGTGCAGCGCCAGCCCAAGCCCGTGTCCGAACTGCAACCCGAAGGCCGCATCCTCGTTCGGGAAGCCGAGGCTTTCCGCCGTCGGCCAGACCTCGGCCACCTTGTCCGTGGTCACGCCCGGCTTGATCATCGCGATCGAGGCATCGATCCATTCGCGCGCCTTGACGTAGGCGTCGTTCTGCGCCGGTGTCGCGCGCCCCACGTTGAAGGTCCGGTAGTAGCAGGTCCGGTAGCCCTGGTAGGACTGAAGGATATCGAAGAAGGCCTGGTCACCGGGCCGGATTAGGCGGTCCGTGAAGTTGTGCGGATGCGGGTTGCAGCGTTCGCCCGAGATCGCGTTGATCGCCTCGACGTCGTCGCTGCCCATTTCGTAGAGCATCTTGTTGGACAGCGCGACGATGTCGTTCTCGCGCACGCCCGGCTTCAGCTCTTCGTAGATCATGTGGTAAACGCCATCGACCATGCTGGCCGCCTGGGTCAGAAGCTGAATCTCGTCCCAGTTCTTGATCTCGCGGGCCGCCAGCATGATCTGCTGGCCGTCAACAACCTTGATGCCCTCTTCCTGCAATGCGTGAAACATGGCCGTTTCGGCATAGTCCACACCGACCGGCATGTCGGCCATGCCCGCGTCCTTGATCAGTTCGGCGATCATCTTGGCGTATTTGCGCATCAGGCCGAATTCCGGCGGGATCGTCCCACGCATGCCGACGACGCCGGCAAGGCAGTGATCGGGTTCCAGCCAGTCCGAATACTTCTGGTGGTGCACCGCGGCGCTGCCGAAGTCCCAGACATAAGGCGAATCGTCGCCGGTCAGAAGGCAGAAGCGGCACATTTTGTCCCGCTCCCACTCGCCGATCTTTGTGGAAGAAACATAGCGGATGTTGTTGACGTCGAACAACAATAACGATCCGGCCTGCGAGGCCTGCAACGACTGCCGCGTGCGCGCGAGGCGATAGCGGCGCAGCCGGTCGTGATCGACCCGGCGCTCGAAATCTACCGACATGTGGCCGGGCGAAGGCAGCTTTGCCTCCCACTGCCAGTTGGGTTTCAGGTCCTGCGGGGTCAGCAGGTTGGGCATCAAGGCATTGCCTGGACGGTCTGACATGAAGAACTCCTTGCCGGGGCGTGCCCGCGGCTGTTTGTGTGCGGATCTCTTGGTGGAGGCGGGGCTACTTTGTCACCCAGCCCCCGTCGATGTGGATCATCTGGCCGGTCATGTAGTCACTGTCGTCGCTAGCCAGGAAGGATGCGGTCCCGGTGATGTCGTCCGGGTAGGAGACGCGCTTGATCACCAGGTTGTTGGCGACGATGTCGTCGTAGGCCTGGCCTTCGCGTTCCTTGAAGCCGATATCGACAAGGTCCTTGTCAAGCTGTTCCCAGAGCGGGGTGACGACCACGCCCGGCGCATAGCCGTTCACGGTGATGTTATGCTCGGCCAGACCGAGGGCACCGCATTCCGTCAGTGCCAGGCAGCCGTATTTCGATGTGCAGTAGACGGTGACGTCGATCAGCGGCTTGCGGCTGGCGATGGAACCGACGTTGATCAGCTTGTAGGGGTGATCCTCCATCGGTCCCTGGGCGATCATCTGGCGGGCAACTTCCTGCATGCCCAGCCACATGGCCTTGGTATTGACGTTCATGATCATGTCCCAGTTGTCTTCGTCGATATCCATGAAGAACCGGGGCTTGTTGAGTCCGGCGTTGAACACGCCCACGTTGATGGACCCGAAGGCCTCGACCGTGGCGGCGACGGCGGCGGCGTTGTCCGCGCGCTTGGTCACGTCCATGCGCGCGGCAATCGCTTTGCCGTTCCCGGCGGCATTGATCTTGTCGGCCATCTCTTGCGCGGCGTCGAGGTCCAGGTCCCCGAGACAAACGTTGGCGCCCTGGGCCGCGAAGGCCTCGGCATTGGCGGCGCCCATGCCGCGGGCCGCGCCGGTGATCAGGATGTTCTTGCCGTTCAGGCGATTGGGGTCCATGGTTTCCTCCCTTGGGTGTCGGACTAGGTGACGGTTTGTCGCAGCATGTCGTCCGCGCGGGCCTGGACCCGGGCGAGCGCCTCGCGCGGGGTCACGACCCCGCGGAGCATGTCGTGAAGCTCGTGGCCACAGATGCGGATGATGTCTGACACCTGCGGGATCGGCGGACGCGGCCAGAACTGCAGCTCGTCGCGCCATGACATCTGGTCGACCATCTCGAAGATGGGCGAGAGGCGGCGTACCTCGGGGTCCGCGCCAACCGAATAGCGCGGTGCCGTGCGGCTGCCGTTCTGGGCATAGAGCTTTTGTGCCGCGGGCGAGGTGAACGCGACCAGCGCTTCGGCGGCATCCTCGACCCGCTCGCGGGCCAGGTTGGACGGCACGCAGAGCACATAGCCCCCAACTGGCGCGATGGGCGCGCCCTCGGGGCCATGAGGATGGGGCAGGTAGCCGGTGTTGCCATGAGCCGGGCAGCTGCTGTCCAGTTCGAAATAGGGGGCCAACAGGGTATAGCCATAGGCCATGGCTACCTTGCCCTCCGCATAGGGGCGGACGCGCTCGTACCACGACATGGACAGGATGTCGGGCGGCGAGAAATCCAGCAGTTGCATCAGGTAGTCGGCCGCCGCATGGGCGCGATCGGTATCGAAGCGCGGCGCGAAGCCGCCCTCGGCCAGGTTGTCGGCGTCGAAACCACCGGCGATGCGCGGGATGTCGATGATCGGCTGGCCGAAGGCGGCGCAGGTCATCATGAAGGTATGGCCGAGGGCCGTGCCCCGCGCCGCGTTCCAGGCCACGCCGTAGCGCCCCCGGCGCGGGTCGTGCAGGCGGCGTGCTGCGGCGATCACGGCATCGGTGGTCGCCGGCGGTTCAAGCCCTTCGGAGGCGAACCAATCCTTGCGATAGAACATCAGTTCGGGGGTCGTCTGGCTCGGCACGCCATAGGGCGCGCCACCCCAGTGCGCCGCGCGCCAGCCTGCGGTGTGAAAGTCGCTGGGATCCAGGCGGTCAACATCCATGACATCGGCCAAGGGGCTGATGACACCCTTGGTGACGAACTCGCCCAGCCAGGGCAGGTCGACGGCGATCAGGTCATAGCGGCTCTTGGGGCGGGCGGCGTTGCGCAGGGCCTCTTCGCGCAGTCGGTCTATGGAAAAGGCGCGCTGGTGGATGTCGGTGCCGACGATTTGTTCGAACTGTCGCTTGAGCGTTTCCATGACCATGAAGGTCGGATCGCCATGTACCAGGATGCGCAGGCCGCCCGACAGCTTGAGCGGCTGCGGCAGGGCACTTGGCGGGGCGATGGCGGCCAGGCCGGGTTGGTAGGAGCGCCCGAAATAGTAGTCGGCGTCGCCACCGTCGCCGGATTTCTGCAGCAACGTGGCCCGGGCCATGCGGTCGACCCGGTCGGCCAGCTGGCTGAAACTATCCAGCAATTGCGGGCTGGGATGCAGCGAGAAGCTCTTGCCGCTCTTCGTGCGCGGGCGCTGTTCGATCAGTCCGGCACCGCGAAGGTCGGCCAGCTTGCGCGTGCCGGTGGCATAGGGCACCCCGGCCGCAGCGACCATGGAGGAAGGAGAGATCACGCGTCCCTCCAGGTGCCCGCGCAAGAGGTGCAGGATCATGTTGAGATGCGGGTTCGGCGTGTTGGGGTCGATCGCCGTGTCGATCTCGACGCAGAAGGCCTGAAGAAAATGCACGATGCGTTCGAGGTCGGGGCTTGCCGCCACGCCGGACAGGCCGTCAGCCGGGCCGACAGAGGTTTGTCCGTAATGGATATCTTTGGCAGCAGGCTGGTGCATGGCTCGCAGATTGTCGGAGGTTGCAGGGGCGCGGTTCGATTCGTGCATCGATGTGTCCTCAAAATGTTCAAATTGGGCTGCCGACTGTATGGATAAAAAATCCGTATCGGATACAAAAATATCCATATTGGATTAAATGATGGATCACAAGCGAAGCAGAATCGCGCGTTATTGAGACAGGATCGCGCCGGGTGTCATCCCGGTCTGGGAGGACAGCCGCGATCCGCACAGAACATCTAATGGGAGGACCCAGGAATGAAGAAGACAATGAAATTAGCGCTGGCTTGCTCGACGGCCATGATCGGCACGTCGGCCCTGGCCGAGGCGCATTCGACCTACACCATCGGCATCACCCAGAATAACGTGGGCGTCGACAGTTATCAGACAACCTACGAGCAGGCCTTCATTGCGGCGGCCGAGGCCAACGACAACGTCGAGGTCGTGGTGCTGGATGCCGGCGGCGACGTGGCCCGCCAGATTGCCCAGATGGAAGACCTCATCCAGCAGGAAGTCGATGCGATCATCATCTGGCCGACCAACGGCGAGGCCGTGATCCCCGCCGTGCGCAAGGCCAGCCAGGCCGACATTCCGGTGGTCGTCACCAACTCGAACATCGCCGAGGCCGGCTTCGACTTCGTCTCCTCCTTCTCGGGTCCCGACAACGTCACCCAAGGCGCGCGTTCGGCCGAGATCATGTGCGACCGCTTCAAGGCCCTGGGCATCGAGGACGAGGCCCGCGTGGTCGAGATCACCGGCCAGCCCGGCTACACGACCGCGATCGAACGCTCCGACGGTTTCCAGGATCGTCTGCCCGAGGTCTGCCCGAACGTCGAACTGGTGGAAAGCCAGCCCGGCGACTGGAACCGCGAGAAATCGCAGCAGGTCATGGAAGCCTTCCTCGTCAAGTATGACGACATCGACGGTGTCTACGCCGGGGACGACAACATGGGCGTGGGAGCGCTGAATGCCGCCAAGGCCGCGGGCCGTGACGGCATCACCTTCGTCGGCGCTACCAACTTCGCCGTTGGCTACGAGGCCATGGCAGACGGGGACTACTGGGGCTCGATCTACCAGTCGCCCGTCGATGACGCCGAGGCCGCGCTGAAGACGGCGATCGACACGCTGAACGGCGAGGACCTGCCCTTCCTGAACTACTTCGACACGCCGAAGATCACTCAGGACAACATGGACGAGTTCTCCAAGCCGGTGTTCTAGGTCTCTCCCGGAATGCGCGGGGTGGCGTCTCTGCCCCGCGCATTTTTCGTTCCAAGGCAAATCGGGAGGGTGTGTCATGACGCGAGTCTCGGGGCGGTCCTGCATCGTCACTGGCGCGGCACAAGGCATCGGCCGCGCGATCGGAGAAGCCCTCTTGGCCGAGGGTGCGAATGTCTGTTTCGCCGACATAAACGCGAACAAGATCGCCGAGGTGGCAGCGGCGAACGTGGCGCGCGCGGACAGGGCCGGCGCCAAGGTGACCCACGCGGTGGTGGATGTCACAGATCGCGGGCAGGTTCGTGCAATGATCGACCATGCTGTCGAAATCTTCGGACGGCTGGACGTCAAGTTCAACAACGCGGGCGTGAACAAGCCTATGAATTTCCTCGACGTGACCGAGGAAAATTGGAATTTCATTATGGGTATCAATGGTCTGGGCTGCATGATCGGCATGCAGGAAGCGGCCCGTCAGATGATCGCCCAAGGCGGTGGCGGCAAGATCGTCAACACCGCCAGCATTGCCAGCCGGCAGGGCTTCGACAATGTTGCACCCTACTGCGCCAGCAAATGGGCAGTTGTCTCGCTCACGCAATCGGGCGCCCGGGACCTGGCCAAGCATGGCATAACCGTCACGGGTTTCGCGCCCGGCGTTGTCGCGACCGAGATGTGGGAACAGGTCGACCAAGACCTGATGGAGATCGGCGCCGCCGAGCGCCCCGGACAGGCGATGGAGGAATTTTCGGCCGAGATACTCAAGGGCCGCGTGGCCCGGCCCGAGGATATCACCGGGACGACGACGTTCCTTGCCTCGAAGGACAGTGACTACATGACCGGGCAGATCGTTATGATCGACGGCGGAATGACCTTGGTGTGACCGGGCCGCGGGCCGCGGCGCACCATCTGGGAGGATGACATGGCGGAATTGACGAAAAAGGGGATCGGCGGCTTCCTCGCCCGGCAGGGTATCCTGGTCGCCTTCGTGCTGTTCATGGTCGGCTTCGCGCTGGCCAATCAGCGTTTCATCGCGATCGACAACATCTTTGGCGTGATCCGGTCCTCGGCGATCCTGGGTGTGATGGCGCTGGGCGTGACCTTCGTGGTGATCGGCGGCAATTTGGACCTGTCGGTCGGGTCGATGATGTCCTTCTCGACGATCGTCGTGCTGGACCTGCATGATACGCTCGGTCCGACGCTGGCGATACCGGCCATGTTCGGCCTGACCCTGGCGCTGGGGGCCTTCATCGGGTTTCTGGTGGGCTACCTGAAACTCAATTCACTGATCGTAACGCTGGGGATGCTTTCCGCGATCCACGGCCTGACGCTGACATGGTCGGGCGGCCAGAACATGGACATCGCCGACAAGGAAGGCACCTGGTTCGGCATCTTCGGGCGCGGCGATGTGCTGGGCGTGCCGATGCCGATCGTCATCTTCGGCACACTTGCCATCGTGCTGAGCCTGGTGCTGTCCAAGACGCCCTTCGGGCGCAAGATCTATGCCGTGGGCGGCAACGGGCAGGCGGCAACCTTCTCGGGCATTCCCCGGGCGCGGGTGGTGTTCTTCACCTACCTGATCTCGGCCTTTTGCGTGGCCACGGCCGGCCTGTTGCAGGCCAGCCGCAGCCTGGGCAGCCAGAACACTGTCGGCCAGGGCTACGAACTCGAGGTGCTCGCCATGGTCATCCTGGGCGGCGCATCGCTGCTCGGCGGGTCGGGCACGATCATCAAGACCGTGATCGGCGTTCTCATCTTCGGCTTCATCGAGAACGGCCTGCTGCTGATCGGCCTCGAATTCTACGTCCAGGACGTCGTGATCTGGGCGGTCATCATCCTGGCGGTTTGGCTGGACATCGCCGCCAAGCGGGGCCGTCTCTGGTCGCCGATCGCCTGAGGGAGGGACACCATGAAAATGGCAACACGCAAGGACCTGCTCAAGCAGGGCGCGATCTGGGGCTTCATCGTCCTTGAACTGGCCTTCTTCTCGATCGCGGGCAATTACCTGTCGGTCACGGACACGGCCTTCATGGATTTCGATAACATGCTGCTGTTGCTCAAGCAGTCGGCCCCTATCGGGATAATCGCGTTGGGCATGACAATCATCATGATCAACGGCAACATCGACCTGAGCGTCGGCGCCACCTTCGCGCTGGCCGCCATCGTGATGCTGGACAGCATGACCTGGCCTTTCATGCAGAACCTCGGTGACTGGGCCATCCCGCTGGCCTGGGGATTTGCGCTGCTGACCGGCGTGGTGCTCGGTGCGATCAACGGATTGATCGTCTGGAAGACGGGGGTGGATGCCTTCATCGTCACACTGGGGTCGATGCTGGGCTTTCGCGGGCTCGTCTTCATGTACAACGGAGAGCAGCCCACAAGCCATCTGAACTGGACGCTGGTGGATTTCGCCGAGGCGCAGTTCCTGGGGCTGCATACCGCAAGCTGGTTCCTGCTCGGGGTGGCGTTGATCCTTTGGCTGGTCATGACCAAGACGGTGCACGGCCGCAATGCCTATGCCATAGGCAACAATCGCGACGCCGCCGTGAACGCCGGTATACGGGTCGGGCCGCACTTCCTGCTCAATTTCATGCTGATCGGTTTTCTCGCGGCGCTATCGGCTGTCGTCTTCTATTCGGAAAGCGGTTCGGTGAACCCCAACGACGGCATGCTCTACGAACTGTGGGCGATCACCGCCGTGGTGCTGGGGGGCACCAAGCTGGCCGGGGGCTACGGCTCGATCATCTCGACCCTTGGCGGGGTCATCGCCATCCAGCTGCTGCGCAAGGGGCTGGGACATATCGGCGCCGATACCGAAACGGTAAACCTCGTGATCGGCCTGATCCTGATCGCGGTGCTGTTCCTGGATCGCCAGCTGAACCGCAAGGGCAAGGAGGAGCTGAAGATATGACGGATCAAACCCCTGTTCTGCGCCTGGAAGGGGTGGTCAAGACCTTCCCCGGCGTGCGTGCCCTCGATGGCGTCTCGTTTGATCTTCGCCCCGGCGAGGTTCATGCCCTGATGGGCGAGAACGGCGCCGGCAAGTCCACCCTGATGAAGGTGCTCGGCGGTATCTACGATCCCGACGAGGGCCAGATCTATGTTGCCGAGGAACCGGTGACCGTCGCCTCACCCATGCAGGCCAAGGCGCGAGGTGTCGTCTTCATCCACCAGGAGCTCAGCCTCGCGGATGAACTCACGGTGGCCGAGAATATCTGGCTGGGCGAACTGCCGCTTAAATCATTCGGCCGGGTGGACTGGGGCAAGCTCTACACGGATACCGACGCGATCCTCAAGACGCTCAACGTGGGCTTCGATGCAAGGACACGTGTCGGGGACCTGTCGATCGCCAACCAGCAAATGGTCGAGATCGCCCGCGCCCTGACCGTTGATCCGCGCGCGGTCATCTTCGACGAACCCACGGCCTCGCTCACCGATGCCGAGAAGGTGGTGCTGTTCAAGGTGATCGCGGATCTGCAATCCAAGGGCGTCGGGATCATCTACATTTCGCACCGGATGGAAGAGATCTTCAAGATCACAGACCGGATCAGCGTTCTGCGTGACGGGGGCTATCGCGGCACGCTCAACACGGCCGAAACGGACGAGGAAGCGGTCACGCAGCTCATGATCGGGCGCAAGCTGGATCTCAGCCGCAACGAAAGCCATCACGAGATGGGCGATGTCGCGCTCGAAGTGCGCGGCCTGTCCTGTGGCCACCTGTTCCGGGATGTCAGTTTCACCGTCCGGCGGGGCGAGGTCGTGGGCTTCTACGGGCTGGTGGGCGCGGGCCGGACGGAGATCGCCGAAACGATCTTCGGCCTGCGTGACCCCTCCGAGGGGCAGATCCTGCTCAATGGCGAGGAGGTTCGCATCCATTCCCCCATCGACGCCATCGCGCGCGGTATCTCGTTGGTGCCCGAGGATCGCAAGGGTCAGGGGCTGGTCCTCGGCATGAATTGCCGGGACAACATGACCCTGCCGCAGGTCGATGACCTGACCGCCGGGCCCTTCGTCAGCGACGGGGCCGAGATCTCGATCTTTGACCAGTATCGCGACAAGCTCGAAATTCGAACGCCGGGCTGGCGCCAGACCGTCGGCAACCTGTCGGGCGGCAACCAGCAGAAGATCGTCATCGGCAAATGGCTGTCCATGCGTCCCGAGGTGCTGATCGTCGATGAGCCCACGCGCGGCATCGACGTCGGGTCGAAGTCGGAGATCCACAACCTGATCCGCGACCTGGCCGCGCAGGGCTATGCCGTTATCGTCATCAGCTCGGAAATGCCGGAGGTGCTGCATGTCAGTGACCGGATCGTCGCCATGTTCTCGGGCCGAGTGATGCGCACGTTCACTTCGGAAGAGGTGACAGAGGACAGCCTGATCCAGGCGATCTCCGGTCTTGAAAGTGACAAGGTGGCCTGACATGCGGGTCGGATTTGCCGGCCTCGGCCGTATGGGTGCCCATATGGCGAGCAACCTCGTGGCTGCCGGGCATGACGTGACCGTCTGGAACCGCACGCCCGGCAAGGCGCGGGCGCTGGCCGACCGGACAGGCTGCGCCGTGGCCGACAGCCCGGCCGCGTTGACCGAGGCGTCCGAGGTCGTCGTGACCATGCTGGCCGATGATCTGTCGTCCGAGGCAGTGCACCTTTCCGAAGACGGGCTTTTCGCGGGCGGTGGCGCGCGGGTGTTCGTGGAAATGGGCACCATGTCACCCGATCACATCGCGGCATTGGCCGAAGCCGCGCCGGCAGGCTGTACGGTGATCGACGCTCCTGTCTCGGGCGCCACGCAGGCGGCGGAGGAGGCGCAATTGCTGATCATGGCGGGCTGCACCGAGGCAGAGGCCGTGCCCCTGATGCCGCTCTTCGATGCCATGGGTCGGGCGACGATCTGCCTTGGCGCCATCGGCGCGGGTGCGGTGATGAAACTGGTGGTCAACTCGCTGATCCACGGGATCAACCAGACTTTGGCCGAGGCCATGACCCTGGCCGAGGCCGCTGGAATCGCCTCCGAGGCCGCGTTCGACGTGATCGAGAACAGCGCCGCCGCCGCGCCGATGCTGAAATACCGCCGCCCGCTCTACCTGGACGAGGCGGCCCATGACGTGACCTTTACCGTCGCACTGGCGCGAAAGGACATGCAGGTCACATCCGCCCTGGCCGAAAGGCTGGGCACCGCCATGCCGCAGGGGCGGGTGACACTGGACAGACTGCTCAGGGCCGAGGCCGAGGGCTATGGCGCCCGCGACATGGCCTCGATCCTGCAATTCATGAGGAAGGACCGGACATGAAGGCTGCGCTTTTCGTCGGCGGCTGGGAGGGTCACACGCCGACGCATTTCGCCGATTGGTACAAGGACCTGCTGGAGTCCAACGGCTTCGAAGTGGACGTATACGACACGTTGGCGCCGCTGGACCGGCCCGAGGACCTGGCCGACCTGGACCTTATCACCCCGATCTGGTCCTCGGCCCGCTCAGGCCACCAGGCCGAGTTCGGCAACATGACCAAGTCGCAAGAGGACGGGTTGCTCAAGCTGATCGGCGATGGCTGCGGGCTGGCTGGATGGCACGGGCACATGGGTGACGCCTTTCGCGACCGGCCAACCTACCATTTCCTGATCGGCGGGCAGTTCGTGGCGCATCCGCCGGGCTGGCCGGACAACCTCCAGCCCAAGGAAGACTACATCGACTACGACGTGACCATCTGCCAGCCCGACCATCCGCTGGTCCGGGGCATCGGCAGTTTCCGCATCAGGTCCGAGCAGTATTACATGCTCACCGACCCCTCGAACACCGTGCTGGCCACGACCACCTTTTCCGGTGAGCACCTTTGGTGGATCGAAGGCACGGTGATCCCCGTCACCTGGACCCGGCGGTGGGACAAGGGGCGGGTGTTCTATTGCTCCATCGGGCACGAACTGGACGACCTGAAGGTGCCGCAGGTGACCGAGATGATCCGACGCGGCGCCATCTGGGCTGCCGAGGGCAAGCAGGCGGCGGGCTGACAGCGCGGCGGCACGGCGCTAGGTTGCTGCTCCGAAAGGAGCCGTCGATCGTGGACGCCGACACGCTGAAATCCCGTATCCGGGCCTGTTCGCTCTGCGCCGAAGATTTCGCGGGCACGACAACCGCCCATGGGCCGCGGCCCGTCGCCTGGTTCCGGCCCACGGCGCGGCTGCTGATCGCGGGGCAGGCGCCGGGGTTGCGCGTGCATGAAAGCGGCGTGCCCTTCGATGACCGTTCGGGCGACCGTCTGCGCGACTGGCTGGGGCTCAGCCGCGCCGAATTCTACGACAAGGACCGGGTGGCGATCGTGCCAATGGCCTTCTGTTTTCCGGGATATGACGCCCGCGGGAGTGACCTGCCTCCGCCCCGGCGCTGTGCCGAAACGTGGCGCGCGGCGGTGATGGCGCAGCTGCCCCGCGTCGCCACGACCGTGGTGATCGGCGGCCATGCCCAGCGTTGGCACCTTGGCCCCGAGGCCGCGCGTGCGGGGGTGATCGAAACCGTGCGCAACTGGCGCGCCCATGCGCCGGGCACCTTCGTTCTGCCGCACCCGTCTTGGCGCAACACAGCTGTCTTGCGCCGCAACCCTTGGATCGAAACAGAGCTCTTGCCGGCGCTGAAACAGCGGGTGCTGGAAACCGTCTAGCGCTTGCGATCGCGGCGGCTGGACATGGGCTGGAAGGCCACGCCCACATGGGCCTCGCAATAGGGCTTGCCCTGTTGCACCGGCAGGCCGCAGAAATAGAAATCCTCGGTCGCCGGATCGCCGATGGGCCACTTGCAGGTCCGCTCGGTCAGTTCCATGAGGTTGAGCCTCTTGGCGGCCTTCTCGACTTCGCTCACCTTGGCCAGGGCCTCGGGGTCGATCTCGTTGGCGCTGGGCTGGGGCGGCAGCGGCTGGCCGGCGGGGATGATGGCCCGGCGCGCGGTGGTGCGCGGCGCGTCCTCGTTGGCCTCTCCTTGGCCGGCCGGTGCCTCGGGCGCGGGGGCGGCGACGTTCTCGGCCTCAGGCTCGGGCCGGGCCTTGGGCTTGGTGGCGGGCTTCGGCGCGGGGGCCGGTTTCGCAGGCGCCTCGGGCGCGGGGGCCGCTGCGGTCGCGGCGGCGGCACCGCCCGACCCGGCCCGATTGGACAGGCCCAGCCGGTGCACCTTGCCGATAACGGCATTGCGTGTCACGCCACCCAGCTCCTTGGCAATCTGGCTGGCCGACTGGCCTTCGCCCCACATCTTCTTCAACGTCTCGACGCGCTCGTCGGTCCAGGACATCTGCTTCCAATCCGCTCGGTCTGGCCCCGGATGGCGCTTCGCCACCGCGCGGGGGGTTGTATCTCGGGTCAGCGTCCTATTCTAAGCACGCACACCGCAGATACAAGCGGATCGAAGGCAAAAGGACGGGCGGATGACCGAGAATCCGGAAATGGGCGTGCGCCGTTTCGGCGCGGTGAACTGGCTGGGCACCTGGACCCTGGCCCGGCGCGAGGTACAGCGTTTCATGAATGTCTGGAGCCAGACCGTCATGGCGCCGCTGATCAACGCGGGGCTTTTGCTTATGATCTTCACCATCGCCATCGGCAGCCGCCGCGGTGATGTCATGGGCGTGCCATTCCTCGAATTCATCGCGCCGGGCATCCTGACAATGACCGTGATCCAGAACGCTTTTGCCAATACCTCGTCCTCAATCGCCAGCGCGAAGGTACAGGGTAATATCGTCGACACGCTAATGCCGCCGCTGTCGCCGGTGGAGCTGCTCCTGGGGTACCTGGCCG
The DNA here is from genome assembly GCF_035270045.1 of Salibaculum sp. Classification (NCBI taxonomy): domain Bacteria; kingdom Pseudomonadati; phylum Pseudomonadota; class Alphaproteobacteria; order Rhodobacterales; family Roseobacteraceae; genus Salibaculum; species Salibaculum sp. Next base: position 24,080 of record NZ_DATFIP010000055.1, on the reverse strand, counting down.
GGGCGGTGGCGCGGGGCCTCATGGTGGCGCTGGTGATCGCGATCGGGGCCTGGATGTTCCTGGATGTCCCCTGGCCACATCCGCTTTGGTCGCTGACCTTCGTGGTGGCCGGGTCGGTCGTCCTCGGCGGGCTGGGCATGATCGGCGGCATCTACGCCAACAAGTTCGACCAGTTGGCCGCGATCACGAACTTCCTGATCACGCCGCTGGCCTTCCTGTCCGGCACTTTCTACTCGATCGAGGCATTGCCGCCCGCGTTGCAAACCTTCAGTCACCTCAACCCGTTCTTCTACATGATCGACGGGGTGCGCTACGGGGCGATCGGCGTATCCGACAGCTCCCCCTGGCTGGGGCTGGTGGTGGTTCTGTGCGCGGCCGTGGTGATCCTGGGAATGGTCTGGATCTGGCTGAAACGTGGATACCGGCTCAAGGCCTGAGACCCGGGCCGAACCTTGCGCGGGATCAAGGCGTAATCGGGTTCTGCGCGCCATCATGGGGCGTGATGACCCGACAGGAGCCGGTCCATGCCCGCCGCCACCACCCGCGCCGACCTGATTGCCGTCACCGAAAAGGACTATGCCAAGCTGGAGCGGCTGATCGCCGGCATTCCGACCGTCCAAGCCATGCGCAAGCGCGACGAGGACACCTCGATCAAGGACGTGATCGCCCATCGCGCCCATTGGATCGACCTGTTCCTGGGCTGGTATCACGACGGCCGGGCCGGCAAGGACGTGGCCTTTCCCGCACCGGGCTACAAGTGGAATCAGCTCAAGGCCTACAACGCCGACCTGCGCCAAAGGCAGTCGGACCTGGACTGGGACGCGGCGCGCGCGATGCTCGCCGACCGGCATGGGCGATTGCTGGCCTTCATGACCGAAATGGACGACGCGGCGCTTTACGGGGGGCCGATGAAGGGCGCCGACAACGACTGGACGACCGGACGATGGGCCGAGGCCGCCGGGCCGTCGCACTATCGCTCGGCCGCCAAATACATCCGTGCCTGTTTGCGTGCGGATGCCGGATAGGGGTTCCAACGGCCTGGGAATTGCCCTAAGGGCCAACCCATGATGTGCGTGCCGATCACCACCCAGACCCGACGCCGACGCTGAACCTGCGTCCGCGACGCCACGCGCGTCCACCATTTCCCTTCGCATCGTTGACCAATGCCCGGCCTTTCGGCATCACTCGGGCTTTCCAAGCAAGGACAACAAAGATGATCCCTTCCGTTCTACCCACCTACAACCGCGCGCCGCTCAGCTTCGTGTCGGGCGAGGGCAGTTGGCTGGTGGAACAGGACGGGCGCCGCTTCCTCGACTTCGGCGCGGGGATCGCCGTGAATGCGCTGGGTCATGCCCATCCCGACCTTGTGCAGGCGCTGACCGACCAGGCGGGCAAGCTCTGGCATGTCTCGAATCTCTACCAGATCGAACCGCAACAGCGGCTGGCCGACATGCTGGTGGACAAGACCTTCGCCGATACGGTGTTCTTCACCAATTCCGGCACCGAAAGCTGCGAACTGGCCGTCAAGATGGCCCGGAAATACCGTCATGACCGGGGCGAGGACCGCCCCGTCATCCTGACCTTCGAGGGGTCGTTTCATGGCCGCTCCAGCGCGGGTATCGCCGCGGCTGGGTCGGAGAAGATGACCAGGGGGTTCGGGCCCTGTCTGCCCGGTTTCCAAAGCCTGCCCTGGGGCGATCACGAGGCGCTGAAATCGGCTGCCGCACAGCCGGACGTGGGCGCGATCCTGATCGAGCCCGTGCAGGGCGAGGGCGGCATCCGCCCGTTGCCTGACCAGTGTCTGGAGGGGCTGCGGGAGCTTTGCGATGAACACGGGCTGCTGCTGATCCTTGACGAGGTGCAGTGCGGCATGGGCCGGACCGGCAAGCTCTTCGCGCATGAATGGGCCGGGGTGAACCCGGACATCATGATGGTCGCCAAGGGCATCGGCGGGGGCTTTCCGCTGGGCGCTGTGCTGGCGACGGAAAAGGCCGCGCAGGCCATGACCGCGGGTAGCCACGGGTCGACCTATGGCGGCAACCCGCTGGCCTGTGCGGTGGGTTGCAAGGTCATGGAGATCGTGGCCGACGACGCCTTCCTGTCGCAGGTCAACCGCAAGGCGGGCCAATTGCGGCAGGGCCTGGAGGGGGTGGTCGCCAGTCATCCGGATGTCTTCGAGGCCGTGCGCGGTGCGGGCTTGATGCTGGGCCTGAAATGCAAGGCGGCCAATACGGACGTGGTGCAGGCGTGCTACGACGAGGAGATTCTGACCGTGCCCGCGGCCGATAACGTGGTGCGCCTGCTGCCGCCACTGACCGTGACCGATGCGGATATCTCCGAGGCCGTGAACCGGCTCGATGCCGCCGCAAGTGGCATGACCGTGCATGGTTGACTACAGCTTTCGCCCCGTGACACCGGCCGATGCGCCGATGTTCAAGGCCTGGCTGGCCCAGCCCCATATCGCGGGCTGGTGGCGTGATGGCGAATCCGAATGGGCGCTGGTTGCCGGCGATATCGAGAATCCCGCCATCAACCTGCGGATCGTGCACGCCGGGGGCATCCCCTTCGCGTTCCTCCAGGATTACGACGCACATCACTGGCCCATGCCGCAATATGCCGACCTGCCCGCGGGTGCGCGGGCCCTTGATACCTTCCTGGGCGACCCGGCCTTCCTGGGCCAGGGGCACGCGGCGGGCTACATTGCCGCGCGGCTGCGCCGGTTGCGACGCCGCCACCCGGTTATCCTCACCGATCCCGATCCGGCCAATACCCGTGCCATCGCGGCCTATGCCCGGGCCGGATTTCGCCCCCTGAAAACAGTGCCGGGCGAAGACGGCGATCCCGTGCAGGTGATGATCCACCCCTGATACGGCATTACCCGGACTTCGCCCCGACCAAGAAAAAAGCAGATCGACATGACCCATTTCCTCGACATCAACAAGACCGACGCCACCGAGCTGCGGCGGATCATCGACAACGCCGCCGCGATGAAGCACGATCGCAATGGCCGCCCGAAAGGCATGGCCGATGACGACACCCCGCTGGCCGGGCAGATGGTGGCGCTGATCTTCGAGAAACCCTCGACCCGGACCCGCATTTCCTTTGACGTGGGCGTGCGCCAGATGGGCGGTGAAACCATGGTCCTGTCGGGGTCCGACATGCAGCTGGGCCATGGCGAGACCATCGCCGATACCGCGCGCGTCCTGTCGCGCTATGTCGACCTGATCATGATCCGCACCTTCGAGGAACAGACCCTTCTGGAGATGGCCGAACATGCCGACGTGCCCGTGATCAACGGGCTGACCGATCGCAGCCATCCCTGCCAGATCATGGCCGACATCCTGACATTCGAGGAACACAACGGGCCCATCGCGGGCAAGAAGGTCGTCTGGTCCGGCGATGGCAACAATGTCTGCGCCAGTTTCATCCATGCCGCCGGGCAGTTCGGCTTCGACCTGACCTTCACCGGGCCGGAGCCGCTGGACCCCGAGCAGGTCTTCATGGAAGAGGCCCGCGCCAAGGGCGTCACGGTCGAGGTCGAGCGCGACCCGGTAAAGGCCGTGCAGGGCGCCGACCTTGTCGTGACCGATACCTGGGTCAGCATGCATGATCCCCAGTCGGCCCGGGAACGGCGCCACAACCAGCTGCGCGGTTACCAGGTCAATGCCGATCTCATGGCCGGCGCCAATGCCAATGCGCTGTTCATGCACTGCCTGCCTGCCCATCGCGATGACGAGGCGACATCTGAAGTCATGGATGGCCCCCATTCGGTGATCTGGGACGAGGCCGAGAACCGCCTTCACGCACAGAAAGCGATCATGCGGCACTGTCTGGGCGTATGATCCCTGAGCTGGGTGCGTTCAGAACACCACCGTCGACAGCCCCAGGAAGATCAGCCCTGACAGCACCGCCGCCGCGGGCACGGTAATGACCCAGGCTGCGACGATGGTCATGAAATGCGACCGGCGCACCAGCTTGCGCCGCCGCCGCTCCTCGACCGGCAGGCGCACCCCGCGGGCCGCTCCACGATCGCGGGCCCGGCGTTCGTGGTGCCATTCCCGGTAGAAGCCAACGCCGAAGACCCCGCCAACGGCAATATGCGTCGAACTCACCGGAAGGCCCAGCCAGCTTGCCACGATGACCGTGATTGCCGCTGACAGCGCGACGCAATAAGCCCGCATCGGGTTCAGCTTGGTGATCTGGCTGCCGACCATCCGGATCAGTTTCGGTCCGAAAAGCACCAGCCCGAAGGAGATCCCGAAGGCCCCGATCACCATGACCCAGGTGGGGATGCTGACCTTGCCCGCAAATTCGCCGAATTGCTCGGCATGGACGATGGCGGCCAGGGGCCCCACGGCGTTTGCCACGTCATTGGCGCCATGGGCAAAGCTCAGCAGGGCGGCGGAAAAAACCAACGGCAGGGCGAACAGCGCCTTGAGCGACTTGTTGCGGTTTTCCATCCCCTCGGATTGGCGTCGGATCAGCGGCGCGGCGACCACATAGGCCACGGCCCCGACCGCCAGCCCGACCAGCAAGGCGGTGCCCAGGTCGAGCGTGACGATCCGCTTGAGGCCCTTGACCGCCAGGTAGGCCGCGAAGGCGCCCGCCATGATCGCGATCAGCACTGGTACCCAGCGCCGCGCGGCGGCGATCTTGTCGTCCTGATAAATGATCCGCGCCTTGATGAAGGCCAGGAAGGCGGCCGCGATCGCGCCCCCAAGCATCGGTGAGATGACCCAGCTGGCGGCGATGGCGCCCATGGTCGGCCAGTTCACGGCCGCCAGGCCGGCGGCCGCGATCCCGGCCCCCATGACCCCGCCGACGACGGAATGTGTGGTGGATACCGGTGCGCCGACCCAGGTGGCGAGGTTGACCCAGAGTGCCGAAGAAATCAGCGCCGCCATCATCGCCCAGATGAAGACCTCGGAATCGGCCAGGCTGTCGGGCGTGATGATCCCCTTGGAAATTGTTGAAACCACGTCGCCACCCGCCAGCAGCGCCCCGGCGCTTTCGAACAGGGCCGCGATGACGATGGCGCCACCCATGGTCAGCGCATTGGCACCCACGGCGGGGCCCATGTTGTTGGCCACGTCGTTGGCGCCAATATTGATCGCCATGTAAGCGCCGAAGATCGCCGCGGCGACAACGATCAGGGATGTCGGTTGCCCGCCCCAGAAAAGCCCGGCCAGCAAGCCGACAACCACCATGAAAGCGAGGGCAATGCCGGGTCCCACCATCGGGCGCGACACGTATTGAGAGGCGTATTCGAGCTGGCTTATCCGGCCCAGATCCTTGTCCAGGGTCGTCCACTCGGTGTTCTTGTCGGCCATGCCGTCCCCCTGTGCCGCGCGAACCGGGCCGCTCGTCACAAAACTGTTACGTTCCCGTTCGGCGGTCCGTTAGTGGAGTGCAAGGGACGATGCAATCGCGCGGCGGACGATCAGGCGGCGGTTCGCTTCGCGAACCGGGTAAGAATGTCACGCAACCCCTCTTCTCCGACGAGATCGGCGGCATCGGACAGGGGCACCCACTTGCGCCTGCGATCCTCGGCTTCGGGATAGTCATTGCTCAGCGCGCGCACTTCGACCGGATAGACGTAGGTCGTGCAGGGCACCCGCGGTCCATCATCAAGCGTCTTGGTCGTCCGGAATTTTCCGAACGCGGAAGACTCGGCCTTGCCATGCTTGACCCCGGCTTCCTCCCAGGCTTCGGTCAGGGCCGTGCCGGCCCCGTCGGTGCCTTTCACAGGCCAGCCCTTGGGCATGATCCAACGGCCGGCACTGCTCTGGACAAGCAGGATTTCAGGGCCGTCCGAGCCGCCACGATAACACAGTGCCGCCATTTGCACCGCGTTGGGACGCCGGAACAGCGGTGCGAAATAGTCGCGTATCGCGTGAAGTCGGAACTGGATCATGTTTCCCTGCCTGCCCTGCATTCTTTTTATCGGGGGAACTTCTTAAAGAAGTATCTGCAAAATGGCAAATCACGCGGCCGTGCCCGGATCGGCCTTGTCGCGGTCCGGCGGCAAGGGCATGTAGGGGCACAGCGGCAGGCAGGCCGGGAGGGAAGATGACGATGAGCACCGGCGCAACCTTGGGCCTCTACGGGCTCGGTACCATGGGCAGCGCGCTGGCGCTGAATATCCTCGACAAGGGCTTCGGCCTTCATGTCTCGAACCGCAGCGATCAGGTTGTCGATGCTTTCCGCAACGATGCCGCCGCGGCGGGGCTGGCCGACAATCTTTCGGCCCATCATGACCTTGAAACCATGGTGCCTGCCATGCCCGGCCCGCGCGCCGTTATCCTGATGGTGCCAGCGGGCGCGCCTGTGGATGAGACCATAGACCGACTGCGGCCGCTGCTGACGCCGGGCGACGCGATCATCGACGCGGGGAATGCCGATTTCAACGATACGCGGCGACGCACCGAGGCGCTCGAGGCGGCGGGCCTGACCTATATCGGCATGGGTGTCTCCGGTGGGGAAGAGGGCGCGCGCCATGGCCCGTCGATCATGGTCGGCGGTACCGAACAGGCCTGGTCCGGCATCAGATCCATGATCGAGTCCATCGCGGCTCGGTACGAGGGCGTCCCCTGCGCCGCCCACCTCGGCCCCGACGGGGCGGGGCATTTCGTCAAAACGGTCCATAACGGCATCGAATATGCCGATATGCAGATGATCGCGGAGATCTACGGGCTGATGCGTCATGGCCAGGGCCTGGCCCCTGCCGAGATCGGCAAGACCTTCGCGGTGTGGGACAGCGGCCCTCTTCAAAGCTACCTGGTGGGGATCACGGGCAAGATACTGAAGGCCGAGGATGCGCCCGGTGTGCCGGCGGTCGATGCCATTCTCGACCAGGCCGGGCAGAAGGGCACCGGCCGCTGGACAGTGATCGAGGCCGTGAAACTGGGCCAGTCCGCCACCACGGTCGAGGCGGCGGTGGCTGCCCGCAGCTGGTCGGCGGAAAAGCCACTGCGCGAGACAGGCGAGGGTCTTTATGGCCAGACTGCCGGCCCGGTCGACCTGTCCGAGGCGCAATTGGAACAGGCCCTGCTGGCCGGGCGCATCATCGCCTATGCCCAGGGGTTCCGTACCCTGCTGGCGGCCTCGGACGCCTACGGCTGGTCGCTCGACCCCGCCCGCATCGCCGAGATCTGGCGCGCGGGCTGCATCATACGCTCGGCCCTGCTCGACGACATCGCCAAGGCGTTTCGGGGGGACCTGCCGCAGGGGCAGTTGGTCTTCGCCCCCGCCTTCAAGGACATGCTGGACGACAGCCTGCCCGCCCTGCGTGCCGTCGTGGCGCAAGCCGCCAGCGGCGGTCACCCTGTACCCGCCCTGGCCGCGGCCCTCGGCTTTCTCGACAGCATGACCCGCGCCCGGGGCACCACCGACCTGGTTCAGGCCCAGCGGGATTTCTTCGGCAGACACGGGTTCGACCGGGTTGACGGCGGCGAAGACCGCCATGGCCCCTGGTGGCGTTGAGCCGGCATCCAAGGATAGCGCGCCCTGACGCGGACGGGGGCAGAGCCCCCGCTAACCCCGCCGCTTGGCGCGCAGGGTCGGGTCGGCCTGCGTCGGGTCCTCGGGCCAGGGGTGCTTGGGATACCGCCCCCGCATGTCCTTGCGTACGTCTGCATAGGAGTTGGACCAGAACCCGGGCAGGTCCATCGTGGTCTGCACCGGGCGCCCGGCGGGCGAGAGCAGCGTCACACGAAGGGGCCGTCCGGCCACGCTCGGATGGCTTGTCTGGCCGAACATTTCCTGCAGGCGCAGGGAAATCTCGGGCGCTTCGGCACCGTAGTCGATGGGCACCCTGCGCCCCAGCGGCGTGGTGAACCGCGCGGGCACCTCCCGGTCCAGCCGGTCGCGTTGCGGCCAGTCCAGCATCGCCTCCAGCGCGGGCAGCTTGTCGAAGGCTTTCCAGTCACCGGCGCTGCGCACACCCGTCAGATGCGGCAAGAGCCAATGCTCCAGCCCCGCCAGCAAGGCTGCGTCTCCCATGTCAGGGAGCCGCGCGTCTTGCGCGCGCAGCAGCGCGACGCGCGCACGAAACCGCTCGGCGGCGGACGAAAGCTGCAGGCCGATCTCGCGGATACCCGCCAGCATGGCGCGGGCGACCACCTCGGCCGGAGGATCGGACCAGCGCCTGTCGTCGAGCACCAGCGCGCCGAAGCATTCCTGTTGCCGGGTCTGCACCCGGCCCCCGCGCCGCGACCAGGCACAGTGGTTCTGCCAGGCGATGCGGCTGCCATGAACCGCGCGCAGCTCGCTTTCCGTCAGGGTCAGGGCGGCACGTATTCGCGCCTCGCGCGGGTTGCCATCGGTGTCGGTCACGACCAGCAGGCGCTGGCCCGCCAGCGGATCGTCGCCCCCCAGCACCGCCCCCTTGCCGCCCGACAGGACATAGCGTGGCGCATCGCCCGATCGGCGCAGCCCGATCCGGTCGGGATAGGCGAGCGCGGCCATCTGCGCGGGGCTGTAGGTCGCGGCGGATCGCGGGGCACTCTTGGCCAGCCGCTTTGCTTCGGCCCGCACCCGGTCGCGGGCTGCGGCATGCACCGTGCCCGGCCCGCCATGCCGCCCCTTGAGAGCCGCCAGCCGCAGCGACAGGTCCACCGGGGCCCCGCGCAGGATGTCGCGTTCGGCCAGCAGGGCAGCCAGCGGCGCCGCGGGTGCGCCCGCCACCTGCAGCATATGGGCCAGCCGAGGATGCAGGGGCAAGCGGGCAAGGGCGCGTCCATGCGGGGTGATCCGGTCGGATCCGTCCAGCGCGCCCAGATCCCGCAGCAGCGCGCGGGCCTCGTCCAGGGCGCGTGGAGGCGGGGGCGTCAGGAAGGGCAGGTCCGCGCTGCCCCAAAGCGCCAACTCCAGCGCCAGGCCGCTCAGATCGGCGGCCTCGATCTCGGGTGGGGCGAAGGCGGGCAGGGCCCCGTCGGCCCCCTTGGTCCACAGCTTGTAGCACACCCCCTCGGCAACCCGGCCCGCGCGGCCCGCGCGCTGCGTCGCCTCGGCCCGGCTGACCGGCTCCGTGACCAGCCGCGACATGCCCGCGCCGGGATCGAAGCGCGCCCGCCGCGCCCGGCCCGCATCCACGACGACGCGAATATCCTCGATGGTCAGCGATGTCTCGGCGATCGAGGTGGACAGCACCACCTTGCGCCCCGAGGTCACTGGCGCGATCGCTGCGCGCTGCTCGGCAAAGGGCAGGGCGCCATATAGCGGCCGGACCTGGCAGTCCCCGGGCAGTGACAACTGCGCTGCCGTGCGCCTGATCTCGCCCTCGCCGGGCAGGAAGACGAGCACGCCGCCCGTTGTCTCGGCCACGGCCTGTTCCACCAGGCGCGCGGTGGCCGCCTCAAGCCGCGTGGCCTTGGGAACGGGCGCCTCCAGGAAACGGGTCTCCACGGGGTAGCTGCGACCCTGCGACGTGACGACCGGGGCGTTTTCCATCAGCGCGGCCACCGGGGCCGCGTCCAGCGTCGCCGACATGGCCAGCAGGATCAGGTCGGGCCGCAGCGCTGCGCGCGCCTCCAGCACCAGGGCCAGGCCGAGGTCGGCATTCAGGGATCGTTCGTGGAATTCGTCGAAGAGAACCGCGCCGACGCCGGGCAGTTCCGGGTCGGACTGGATCATGCGGGTCAGGATGCCCTCGGTCACCACCTCGATACGTTTGCCGGGAACATTCGTGCCGCGCATCCGGTAGCCCACGGTCTGGCCCGGCGCCTCGCCCAGCCCCTCGGCCAACCGTTCGGCGGCGGCACGCGTGGCCAGGCGGCGAGGTTCCAGCATCACGATGCGGCCATCGGTCAGGCCCGCCTCCAGCATGGCCAATGGCACCCGGGTCGTCTTGCCCGCACCGGGCGGGGCCTGCAGCACGGCCCTGCCCTCGGCGCGCAGGGCGTCGATCAGCTCGGGAAGGCAGTCGTAGATGGGCAGGCGTTTCATCGGCCCAGTTGCAGCCCGACCGCGCGCCAAGGTCAAGGCTTCGCGACAAGTCGTCTGCTCTGGCCTCCTCTGGACAGTGGCGCCGCACCGCGCCACAACGTTCGCCATGGAAACGACCGTTCTGGCAGAAAAGATCGCAAGGGGTGATCGGCGCGCCCTGGCGCGGGCCATCACCCTGGTGGAAAGCGCGCGGCCAGATCACCGCGCCCTCGCGGCGGAGGTTCTGGCGGCGCTCGACCCGGCGCGCCAGGCGCTGCGCATCGGCCTGTCGGGCACGCCGGGCGTGGGCAAGTCCACCTTCATCGAAAGCTTCGGCCTGATGCTGACAGGGCTGGGCAAGAGGGTCGCCGTCCTGGCCGTCGATCCCTCAAGCGCGCGCTCGGGCGGGTCGATCCTGGGCGACAAGACCCGGATGGAGCGGTTGTCGCGCGATCCGAAGGCCTTCATCCGCCCCTCGCCCAGCCAGAGCCAGCTGGGCGGTGTCGCCCGCCGCACCCGCGAGGCCATCGCTCTGTGCGAAGGCGCGGGCTTCGACGTGGTCTTGATCGAGACGGTGGGCGTGGGCCAGTCGGAAACCGCGGTGGCCGAGATGTCGGACCTTTTCCTGCTGCTGCTCGCCCCGGCGGGCGGGGACGAATTGCAGGGGGTGAAACGCGGGATCATGGAAACCTGCGACATGATCCTGGTGAACAAGGCCGATGGTGACCTGCGTCCGCAGGCGATGCGCACCTGTTCGGATTATGCCGGCGCGCTGCGCCTTCTGCGTCGCCGGTCGCAGGACCCCGAGGGATTTCCCAAGGCGTTGACCGTCTCGGCACTTGAAACCGGTGGCATAGAAGACGCCTGGGCCGAGATGCAGTCGTTGATCGCCTGGCGCCGGGACCGGGGCATCTGGGACCAGCGCCGCGCCGGGCAGGCGCTGTTCTGGTTCCGCGAGGAGGTGCGCGCCGGCCTGCTTGCCGCGCTGGAAGAGGACCCGTCCATCGCCACCCTGCTGGAGGACCTGCAGGCCCGCGTTGCCAGCGGCGAATTGCTTCCGGCGCTTGCGGCTGACCACTTGGTGCAGAGGTTCCGTGGCAAGGGCTAGGGCCACTTGGAATCCGCGCCTTGCGGGTTGACGGCGCCGTGGAATCCGCCTAGGTCGGCCAAATCGAATTTGAGGCCCTGCGCCGCGCCACGGGGCCTATTCTGTTTGAACGAGGGGCTCGCCCGTCCGCCGGGCCCTGCCTGAACAAGGAACAAAAAGATGTCGCGTCGTTGCGAACTGACCGGTAAAGGCCCGATGACTGGCAACAATGTCAGCCACGCCAACAACAAGACCAAGCGCCGCTACTTGCCCAATCTGCAGGACGTGACGCTGCAATCCGACGTCCTGGGCCGGAGCTTCCGGTTTCGCGTCTCCTCTGCCGCGCTACGCACCGTGGACCACCGCGGGGGGTTGGACCAGTTCATGGCCAAGGCAAAGGACGACACGCTGTCCGCCGATGCGCTCAAGGTCAAGAAGGACATTCTCAAGGCTCAGGTCACAGCCTGATCTGCCCCGAGGTTTTTTCAAAGGTCCGGCCGCCCTTGGCGCCCGGGCCTTTGCCATGTGCGCGGCGCTTTGTCCGATACCGGCGGGCGCGGTCTCGGAATAGCAAGGGACAATGACGCTACCTCGCTCTATCCTGCCGGTCCTGCTGGCGCTGCTGGTCGCGATGACCTCGGTGCAGTTGGCCGTGGCCCGGGGTCAGCCGCAGGCCGCCGGGCAGGTCGAGCTTTGCGCGGACGGCAGCATCATCGTGGTCGCCATGGACCGTGAGGGCAACCCGATCGGGCCTGCACATATCTGCCCTGACGTCGCGCTCGCGCTTATGGTGGCGCTGGCCTTTCCGGAGCCGAATGCGGTTTCACCTGTCCACATGCGGCGCTTGGTGCAAAACCTTGAAGTCCAACACGCGATTTCACATCTTCACATCGCCACTCGGGCTCGTGACCCGCCACCGTCTGTCTGAAACCCGGCTTTACAGTTTGCAACATGGCGGGGTCGATCCCGCCACCAGACAGGAGAGCAGACATGATGCTCAAATCAACCACTCTCGGCCTGATCGCCGCCCTCGCCCTTGCTCTGCCCGCATGGGCTGAGGACATCACCATCGAAGACCCTTACGCCCGCGCAGCCGGGGCCACGGCCATGGCCGGGGCAGCCTTCATGACGATCCAGAACGACAGCGCCATTGCCGACCGGCTGGTCGCGGCGCGGTCCGACGTCGCTGAACGGGTGGAATTGCACACCCATGTCGTCGACGGCGACGTGATGCGCATGATCGAGGTCGAAGAGGGCTTTGCCATCCCGGCGGGCGAGGCGCACAACCTCGCGCGCGGCGGCGATCACGTGATGTTCATGGGGCTTCGCCAGCCGTTCGAGCAGGGTGAGACGATCACGGTGACCCTGACTTTCGAACATGCGGGCGAGATGACGCTCGAGATCCCCATCGATAACGAGCGTACGGCCATGACCATGGACGGTGACATGGACCATGGCAACATGGACAACGGGTCCGGCGACGACGGTTAGACCGAGAGAACCTTGTCAACCCAGGCGGGGACAAGCACACTGGCCGGGCCTTCCCGGCCGGTGTCAAAGGCACCGGTGCGGTCACCGGGTTCCAGGTTGAGTTCCAGCGTTTTGGCGCCGCTGTCGCGTGCGAGGTCGACGAAGCCCGCCGCCGGGAAGACCGCGCCGCTGGTCCCTACGGCCACGAAGAGATCGCACTGCGCGAGCGCGGACATGATGCGATCCATATGGCAGGGCATTTCTCCGAACCAGACGACATCTGGGCGAGGTGATTCCGCGCCGCAAGCCGGGCAGGTATCTGCGGGACGCATGACCGGCGCCGCTGGCCAACGAGTCCGGCAGGCGCCGCAGAGCGCGCCGAACAGGCTACCATGCATGTGGATTACCGGGTCGGACCCGGCCCGTTCGTGCAGGTCGTCGATGTTCTGGGTGACCAGCGTGACCCGCTCGCCCTTTTGCTTTTGCAACCTTGCAAGCGCCGCATGTGCCGGATTCGGGGTCGCTTTCCGGGCTGCGCGCCGTCTGTGATTGTAGAAATCCAGCACGAGGGACGGATCGCGGGCAAAGCCTTCGGGCGTGGCCAGGTCGGCCAGGTCATAGCGTGCCCACAGTCCGCCCGCATCGCGAAAGGTGTCCAGCCCGCTCTCGGCCGAGATGCCCGCACCGGTCAGGATGGCGATCTGCATCGGCGTCCCCCTCTTTCGTGCTAGCCTGACCCGGCAGACACGGGAGAATCAACATGCGTGCATGGCATCTCTGGCTGGTGGGCCTTGCATCCTTGTTTTGGAATGCGGGCGGGGCCTTCGACTATCTCATGACCCGGCTGTCGATGGACAGCTACACCTCCTTGATGACCGCGGCACAGCGCGCCCACATCGACGGCTTCCCGGTCTGGGTCAATGCCGGCTGGGCCATCGCTGTCTGGGGCGCGGTGCTGGGGTCGGTGATGTTGCTTCTGCGGTCGCGACTCGCCGGCAGCGTCTTCGGCCTGTCGCTGGTGGGGATTGTCGCGACCACGGCCTATGGCATCGGCCTGGCCGAGCCCTCGGCGCTCGAGGTAGGCAGTCCTGTCTCGCTTGCCATCTCGGGGGCGGTGGTTCTGGTGGCCATTCTGCTACTGCTCTACGCGCGGGCCATGACGCGGCGCGGCGTGCTGTCATGACGCGGGTGCTTTTCGTCTGCCTGGGCAATATCTGCCGCTCGCCCGCGGCCGAGGGAGTGGTGCGCAGCCGCCTGCCGGACCTCGGGCTTGACAGCGCGGGCACCGGGGGCTGGCACGTCGGCGCACCGCCCTACGGGCCGATGCAGGCCGCCGCCCGGGCACGCGGCCATGACCTGTCGGACCTGCGCGCGCGGCAGTTCGACCCGTCGGATTTCGAGGCTTTCGAGCTGATCTTCGCCATGGATGCCGCTAACCTCCGCGACATCGAGGCCCAGCGGCCGCCCGGCAACGCCACCCGGGTCGAGAATTTCGCCGAACTGGCCGGGGCGGCGGAAGTGCCAGACCCCTATTATACCCGCGATTTCGAGGGTTGCCTGGACCTGATCGAGGCCTGCGCGGAGGCGCTCAGCCGCAGGTTTGCCGTGCCGCGCTGACATAGGCGCGGTAGCGGTCCCAGAAGGACTCATTGCGCCAGCTGTCCGAGATCTTGACCGCGTGCGCCTCTTCGGGGTCATCGAAGAACCCGGCGATGCGGCGGGTGTCGCTGCCCGAAAGTTCGCGGTCGGCAACGGCCTGAATGCAGCCGCAGAGCTGGCGGTCGGTGGCGTCCCGGTCCGAGGCGCGGCAGGCGCTGTAGATCGGGCCGGTGGCAAAGGCCACCGTGGGCGTTGCGCCGATCGTGCGCGCGTCGCGATGGCTGCTTCCACCACAGGCCGCAAGCCCGAGAGAGACCACGAGAAGAAGAAATGCCCGCATGTCGATCACGCCTTGCATGAGTGCCCGTATAAGCGGCGCCGGCCGGTTCGCCCCGGTATGCTATTGCGCCCGGTCAAAGTATGCGCAGACCCGCGGCATTTTGCAATCGTGACCTGTGCCCCGCGGGCGGAAGGCCGCCCTCGACAGATCAAACGCCAGCTCGCTGAGTTGGAAGCAGCGCTGCTGGACCTCGCGCGCCAGTGCCGGAAACGCGCACGCGTCTTCGACATTCTCTGCTCGATCCCGGGGCTGGGCCGGGTCACTGCGGTTGCGATCCTTGTCGAATGTCCGGAAATCGGCACCCTGACCCGCAAACAGATCGCCAGCCTTGCCGGTCTCGCCCCCATGACCCGACAATCGGGCCAATGGCGAGGTAAGGCATTCATTCAAGGCGGACGCAAATTCCTGCGCGATGCGCTTTATATGCCTGCGCTCGTCGCCGCCCGCTACAGCACGGATCTGAAGCAGAAATACCAAGCGATGATATCGGATGGAAAACCCGCAAAAGTCGCGCTAACAACCCTCATGCGAAAGCTCATCGAACTGGACAACGCACTCGTTCGACAAGACCGCGAATGGTCGCCAAAAATAGCTTGATCAAGACGGATACTCTAGGGCCTATGGACCGCGCTAGATACCCCGGTTTGATTGCCGCCTCGGCGGACAGGCAGCAGGCGCGCATGTGGTCGTTGTCGTCGTTCCAGTCAGGGTGGACAGTGGTTCCGTGAAGCAATCGCCCTGTCACGGCAGATTGTAGAACCGGGCGGCGGTGTCGTGGAAGACGGCCCCCTGCGCGGGTTCGGGAACGATGGCCGCGTGGGCAGCCAGCACGGCAGCATAGTCGGAATACAACGAATCCACCGGGAAATTCGATCCGAACATGCAGCGCGAGGGTCCGAATTGGTCAAGGCAGGTCTCGATCACGGGGCGCAGGCTGTCCCGGGTCCAGGCATGATCGAACATGCCCAGTCCCGACAGTTTGCAGATGACCTGCGGCCGCTCTGACAGCAGGCGCAGCGCATCGGCCCAGGCGCGCAAGCCGGCGGGGCTGCGGTCATGCGGGCTGCCTGCGTGGCACAGCGCAACGGGCGTGTCCGGCGCGCCGTCGAGCACCCGCGCCATGCCCTCGTAAAGTTCGGGGATCAGTTGCAGATCGAAGGACAGCCCGCGCTCGCCGACATCGCGCAGGCCTTCGGCAAACGCCGGGGTGTCCAGCAGGGCGTTGGTCCCGGTCGCCGCGTCCTCGCCCGGGGCGCGTCCCACGATCTGGCGCACGCCGCGGACGCTCGGCAGGCTCTGCAGCCGGTCCAGCTTGGCGTCGCGCGCCGGGTCCGTCAGATCGCAGAAAGCCACCTGCGCCAATGGCCAGTCAGCGGCGCTGTCGGCGATGCGCTGGACCCACTGTGCCTCGGCCCAGCCGTCCTCGGCACCGACCTGGATGTGAACCGAGGCGCCGATCCCGGCCGCATCGCGCCGAAATTCCTCCAGAAGGTAGTCGCGCTGGATCGGGGCCGGGTTTCCGAAGAAGCGCTCGACCCCCTGCGCCATGAGCCAGGGATAATGCACGGCAGAAAGGTCCCACAGGTGGTGATGTGCGTCGATCTTCATGCGCCGATCTCCGTTGTGCGCGCGAGGATATCAACGCCCTGCGTCTTCCAGAAATGCAGCAGGTCCACGAAGACCCAGTTCTCGGCCAGCTTGTCGCCGTCGCGCCGGTAGATGTCGATGACCCGGAATTCGCCGGGCGCGCCGGTGGCGGGCATTCCCATGAAACCGCCCGTGGGCCGCGCCGTGAAATTCGCCCAGCCGAAGAAGCCGCCGTAGTGCCCTTCTGCCAAGCGGCACAGGTGTGTCGTCTTTGACCGGTCGGTGAAGGCGGACCGAAAGACACCCGAGTGCTGTTGGGCGTAGCGGTCGATCGTATAGGTGGCCCCGATGCCGGTCGGACCCCACCAGACCATGTCGTCATGCCAGCTGCGGGCCAGCTCCTCGGACAGGCCAAGGCCCGAGTCCCATTGCCCGAGATCGGCGATCATGGCGTTGATCAGCGCAAGGGTCGTTTCGCCTTCTTCGGGGGGCTGGGCCGTGGTCAGCAGCCCGTCGTGGGTCATCGGCCCCGGTTGCACCAGTTCGGCCCCGGTTTGCGGCGGAAAGGGGTTCTGACCGGCCTGGACCATGAGGTTCGGAATGTCGAAATACATCGCCGTCTCCGCGATGCGGCCGTCCGCGATGCGGTTGAATTCGCAATAGCGCAGCATGGCGATCTTGCGTGTGGGACGGATACCCAGCCAGGGCGCGTCGAACAGGCCCATCAGGTGCCCCATGGAGACGACCCAGGTGCTGGCGTGGTCATCAATCTCGTTGGTGCCGGCCAGGAAGATGTCCTCCCGCCGCTGGAGCCCGGTCAGGGCGGTCTTGAGCGGGGCCCAGAAGGTTTCGGCGACGGTTTTCGGGCCGGTCAATTCGCCGAACGGGTGGTAGCCACGCCAGATGTAGCCGGGCGTCGTGCAGCCCGCCAGGACCCGTGCGGCCGAATCGGGTTCGGCCGCGTCGAGTGCGGCGTGATATGCCAAAACGATGTCCTTCGCTGCCTGAAAATCTGCCATTGGGACGATATCTTATCCTTGTTTCTGCATACGCTTGCAAAAAGAACTTGCCGAAAGCTGAAACGAGAGTCTAGGGTTCATGCAAACGTATGCAAAATGCGTGCATTCACAGGAGAGGTGACCCGATGGCCGAAATCCAGCTTCGCGGCGTGACGAAACGCTGGGGCAATTTCGTCGGCGTCGATAATTTCGATCTGACGATCGCGGACCGGGAATTCCTCGTGCTGTTGGGGCCCTCGGGCTGTGGCAAGACGACGACCATGCGCATGATCGCCGGCCTGGAAGACCCGACCGAGGGCGAGATAACGGTCGATGGCAAGGTCATCAACGACCTTGAACCCAAGGACCGCGACGTGGCCATGGTGTTCCAGTCCTACGCGCTTTACCCCAACCTGAACGTTTACGAGAACATCCGGTTCCCGCTACGGGTGCGCGGCACCGACCCGACCCGTCACGACGAACGGGTCATGCGCGCCAGCGCCATGGTCGAGCTGGACGATTTCCTGCACCGCAAGCCGTCGGAGTTGTCGGGCGGCCAGCGCCAGCGCGTGGCCCTGGCCCGGGCCATCGTGCGCGAACCCAACGTCTTCCTGATGGACGAGCCGCTGTCGAACCTCGATGCCAAGCTGCGGGTCAGCACGCGGGCACAGATCAAGAACCTCAGCCACGAACTCTCCGTGACGACAGTCTACGTCACCCATGACCAGATCGAGGCCATGACGCTCGCGGATCGCGTCGTCGTCATGGAAAAGGGCATCGTCCAGCAGGTCGGCAGCCCGACCGAAATCTACGACCGACCCGCGAACACCTTCGTGGCCGGGTTCATCGGATCGCCCGCCATGAACCTGATGGACGGCGACTGCGACGGCGGCGTCTTTTCCACGTCAAGCACCCGGATCGAGGGGCTGGACGTGGCCGACGGGCCGGTGACGCTGGGCTTTCGCGCCGAAGATGCCGAGGTGCGCCCGGGCAAGGCCGGCGGCGGACAGATCACCGCGCCGATCTACACTCTGGAATTGTTGGGCGATGCCACGATGGTCAGCGTCCGCATCGGCGGTGTTCTGGTCGCGGCCAAGGCCGACAAGACCTTCCGCGCCGAGATCGGCGACATGGTCACGATCCATGTCGGGCACGAGCATTGCCACCTGTTCGATGCCCGGACGGGTGAGCGTATCGGGGGTTGAGGCCTCCAACACTTCGGGCTGCGACTGCAGGGCTGCCCACAAACAAGCAGGGAGATATTCCGCATGACATTCAAGACCATCCTGATGGCAGGAGCAATGAGCGCGGTTGCCAGCGCCGGCGCCGCCGAATGCGCCTTTGAAAACGACGTGCCTTTGCGGTCGCTCACGGCCGGCTTCGAGGCCTGGAAGGCCGTGACAGACAACATGGCCGAATGCGGCAACTTCGAGGCCAACCTCGACCAGGAATTCCGTGAGAAGCAGCCTGAAGCCTTCGCCGCGGACCCCTCACTCTATCATATCGGCGGGGTGGCGAACGCCACCATGATCCCGCTGCTGAATGCCGGCACGATCCGCCCGCTCAACGATCTGGTCGACGAATATGGCCAGCACCTGAGCCCGAACCAGCTGATCACCGTGGATGGCGATATAATGGCCGTGGCCATGATGGTGAACAACCAGCACCTGATGTACCGCGAGGACATCCTGAACGATCTCGGCCTGGAGGTGCCCACCACCTACGACGAGATGCTGGCGGCCGCGGCGGTCATCGAGGAGGCTGGCGTCGTCGATTATCCGCTTGGCGGCACCTTCGCATCGGGCTGGAACCTGGGCGAGGAATTCGTGAACATGTTCCTCGCGCATGGCGGCGATTTCGTCGACGACGACAACATGCCCACGATCAACAACGAGATGGGCGTAGCGTCGCTGGAGAAGCTCAAGGCCACGACCGAGTATCTCGACCCGGAATACCTGGCCGCAGATTCCACCTATGTCCAGCAGCAGTTCCAGCAAGGCCAGATTGCCATGGCGAACCTCTGGGCCAGCCGCGCGGGTGCGATGGACGACCCCGAGGAAAGCCAGGTCGTCGGCAAGGTCAAGATGGCCTCGGCCCCGATGGGCCCGGAGGCGCCGGTCTCGTCGATCTGGTGGGACGGCATCGTTATTGCCAGCAACATAACCGATGAAGAGGCCGAGGCCGCCTTCCGCGTCGCCATGGAGGGCATTGACACCGAAACGGTGCAGGAAAGCCCCGAGGCCGCCGTCTGGTTGATTGACGGCTATGAGCCCGGTGACCTGGCCGCCGGGGCCGCCGCCACCGCCGCCAACGGCGCGCGACCTTATCCCGCCTCCTCCGCCATGGGCATCATGCACAGCGCGCTGGGCAACGGGATTGCGGCCTATCTGAACGGCAACAAGGACGCCGAGACCACGCTGGCCGACATCGAGGCGGCCTACATGACCTCGGCTGAAGAGGCCGGCCTTATCGACTAAGGCACATCCGGGGCCGTGCCAGGGCGCGGCCCCGATCCCCCGGCGTCGCCGCGCGCCCCCTGCGCGGCCGCCGACCAGACCGACCCGCCACGCCGGGCCCCACGGCCCAACCCGGGAGAGGACCCATGAAGCCCAAAGTGTTTGCCGCCTTCGTCGGCCCGTCCATCTTCATGATGCTGCTGTTCATTGCCTTCCCGCTCGTGTCGGTCTTCTGGAACAGTTTCACGGTCACACAGCCGATTTACGAGACGGTCGAGGTCGAAAGCTGCACCGCCGGCTTTCTTGAACAGACCTGCACCACCGAGATGGAGACGCGGCCCGTCCTGAACGAGGCGGGCGAGATCACGCGCCAAACCGAATTCGTGGGGTTTCAGACCTATCGGAACGTCCTGGAGATGGGCCGCTTCTGGGAGGCGGTGCAGGACCGGTCCTGGACCGCGCTTCAGAACATCGACTTCTGGAAGGCGCTGCGCTTCACACTGATGTTCACTCTTGTGACCCTGCCGCTGGTGCTGGGCTTCGGCCTGGCCATCGCGCTGGTTATCAACAACGCCTCGCAGAGGATCAAGGGGCCGGTGATCTTCCTGTCGCTGCTGCCTTTCATCATCACGCCGGTGATCGGGGCGCTGTCCATCAACTGGCTGTTCCGGGGCGACGGGATCCTGACCGCGCTGCTGGAATGGTGGCTGGAGCAGGACCTGGCGCTTTTCGCCCAGGCCTGGACCATCGAACTGATGATGATGTTCTACCGGGTCTGGCACGTCGCGCCCTTCGCGGCGATCGTGTTCTACGCCGGGCTTCAGACGGTCAACCAGGACAGCCTTGAAAGCGCCCTGATCGACGGGGCCAACCGCTGGCAGCGCTTGCGCCTGATCATTATTCCGCACCTCGCGCCGCTGCTGATCTTCGTGGCGATGATCCACCTCATGGATACCTACCGTGTCTTCGAGGAGGTCGTCGGCTTCCGCGCCGAAGGCTACGTGATCTCGCTGCAGTGGCTCACCTACGATTTCCTGACGCCCGACCAGGCCGGGAACCGCTCGATCTCCCGTGCCTCGGCCTCGGCCATGCTGACGATGATCGGGATTGCAATCCTGCTCGTGCCCTTGCTCAAGCGCACGTGGCGTGACCACAAGGGGAGCCACTGATGTCCACCGCGAAAGCCCTGCGCCAACCCGCATCGCTACGCATCATGTCGGGCACATTCCTGGCCCTGTGGTGCCTGATCGCGGCCTTCCCGATCGCCTGGATCACGGTGATGAGCTTCAAGTCGCCGGTGGATGCCTTCGACGCCAACCCTCTGAACGTCATCTTCGGGCCGGCCACCCGTGCCGACGGGTCCGGCTGGTCGATCCTCGAGATCGTCCTCGGCCTGGCAGTGATCTGGGTCACCGCGCGGATGACGGTGCGGCGCGTGCCCCCGCTGGTGGCAAGCTACAGCCCCGGCGGCTTTGTCGCCCTGGGCTGGGTCGTTGCCGCCGTGCTGGTGGCGCTGGGCTTCGTGCTGGTCTTTTTCGGGGTGCTGCCGCTGGTGACTGATCTGCTGGGCCCGCTGGTCGGCCCGCTGGGGCGTGATATCATCGGCGCCACGACCGAGCATTACCAGACCGTCTGGATCGAGCGCGGTTTCATCGACAATTTCAAGAATTCGTTGATCGTGACCACCGGGGTTGTGACCATTTCGCTTACAGTCGGCACGCTGGCCGGCTACGGGCTGGCACGGTCGGGCTCGACGCTGGCCTTCTGGATCCTGATCATTGCGCTGATCTTCCGGTCGCTGCCGCATTCGGTCCTGGTGGCGGGCTACCTGCCGGTCTTCATCAACTCGGCCGAGTGGCTGGTGCCGCTCCTGGGCGAGAACGCGCCCACGCTCTACGGCAAACCGGCGGCGGTCATCGCGGTGCTGGTGGCCATCAACCAGCCCTTCACCATCTGGATGCTGCGCAGCTTCTTCGCCAATATCCCCGCCGACCTTGACGAGGCCGCGCGCGTCGATGGCTGTTCGCATTTCAAGGCCTTCCGGCTGGTCATCATGCCGGTCATGTGGCCCGGCGTCATCACCACGGGGCTGTTCAGCTTCCTTCTGGCCTATAACGACTTCCTCGTGACCTCGCTGCTGCTGGACGCCTCGAACCAGACCATGGTTCCGGCCATCGCGGGCATGTTCAACCGCGAGACCACGACGACGGACCAAGTGGTCGCCGTGGCCGCTGCCGTGTCCATCACCGCGCCGCTGTTCCTGCTGGTCATGGTGTTCCAGCGCCAGATCGTCAGCGGGCTGACCGCGGGGGCCGTCAAGGGATGAGCCGCGCCTTTCGCAATAGTGCCACGGGCCGGCATCCGGCGCTGAACCGGGTGCCGCGGGATTTCCTGTCGAAGGAGGGCGCCAACCGCCACGCCCCCTTCAACCCGACACGACAGGAGTGACCCGATGAGAGGTTCCCGCCCCGAACAGGCCGTGCTGACGCGCGACACGGACCTGGACAAGACAGACGAGACGCGCGCCGTGATCGAGGGCATGGTCGACGGTCTCAACGATCACCGCGTCGATGACATCTGCCAATTCTTTGCCGACAGCTTCCGCTGGATGGGCAATCAGGGCTGCGGCACCAAGACCGGTCTGCGCGAATTCCAGGACAACTGGCAACGCCCCTTCCAGGCGGCCTTTTCCGACAAGGTCTGCGTGGACGAGGCGCGGCTTTACATGGGCGAATGGGCCGCCGCTTTCGGCCGGCAGGAGGCCACCCATTCGGGCGATTTCATGGGTGTCGCGCCAACAGGTGAGCGTGTGGAAATCCGGTACATGGATTTCTGGAAGGTCGAGGACGGCAAGATCACTGACAACTGGGTCATGGTCGATTTCCCGCATGTTCTGGCGCAGCTGGGCGTGGACGTGTTCGACGGCCACGGGTGGGAAAGATTTGACCGGGGCGAGATCGAGCCGCCCCAACCGGAAAAGCAAGGTTGAAAGACATGAGCATCGAACACCTCAAGAAAAGCAAACCCGAGGCCGAGCGCGTCGAGGAGGACAGCAAGGTCCGCACGGTCGTGGAGTCCACGCTCAAGGATATCGAGACTCGCGGCGATGCCGCCGTGCGCGAATTGTCCGAGAAATTCGACGGCTACACGCCGGACAGCTATCGCCTGAGCCAGTCCGAGATCGAGGCGGCCATGCAGAAGGTCAGCCCGCGCGAGATGGAGGATATCAAGTTCGCACAGGACCAGATCAGGCGGTTCGCCGAGGCGCAGCGCGCGTCGATGACGGATATCGAGGTCGAGACCCTGCCGGGCGTCGTTCTGGGTCACAAGAACATTCCCGTGCAATCGGTGGGCTGCTACGTGCCCGGCGGCAAGTTCCCCATGGTGGCCAGTGCCCATATGTCCGTCCTGACGGCGAGCGTGGCGGGCGTGCCGCGCATCGTGGCCTCCGCTCCGCCGGTGAACGGCGAGCCGCACCCGGCCATCGTGGCGGCGATGCACATGGGCGGGGCGCACGAGATTCTCTGCCTGGGCGGCATCCAGGCCGTGGGCGCCATGGCCATCGGCACCGAGAGCATCGACCCGGTGCATATGCTGGTTGGCCCGGGCAACGCCTTCGTGGCCGAGGCCAAGCGGCAGCTCTTCGGGCGCGTGGGTATCGACCTTTTCGCCGGACCGACCGAGACCATGGTGATCGCCGATGAAACCGTCGACGCGGAAATCTGCGCCACTGACCTGATCGGGCAAGCCGAACACGGCTTCAACAGCCCTGCCTGCCTGATCACCAACAGCCGCAAGCTGGCCAGGGAGACGCTGGCCGAGGTCGACCGCCTGCTGGAGATCCTGCCCACGGCCGAGACCGCCGGCGTATCCTGGCGCGACTATGGCGACGTGATCCTCTGCGACAGCCATGACGAGATGCTGCAGGTCGCCAATGACATGGCTTACGAACACGTCCAGGTGATGACCGACCGCGACGACTGGTTCCTGGAGAACATGCACAGCTACGGGGCGCTGTTCCTGGGCCCGCGCACCAACGTGGCCAATGGCGACAAGGTGATCGGCACGAACCACACCCTTCCGACCAAGAAGGCGGGCCGCTATACGGGCGGGCTCTGGGTCGGCAAGTTCCTGAAGACCCACAGCTACCAGAAGGTGACAACGGACGAGGCCGCCGCGCTGGTGGGCGAATACGGCTCGCGGCTGTGCATGCTCGAAGGATTCGTGGGCCATGCCGAACAATGCAACGTCCGCGTGCGGCGCTATGGCGGCAAGAACGTCCCCTATGGCGAGGCCGCGGAATGACTCACGCAGCGAACAAGGCGGCCCTGGCCCCCCTGCGTGCCGCGCAAGACGACTGGGACGAGAATGCGATCCGCGCCGCGCTCGACGCCGCTTGCGCGCCCGACGCGGTTTTCCGTCTTGCCCACCCGTTCGGAGAGATGACGGGCGGGCAGGCGTTCCATGACAACGCGCTCGCCGTGCTGCGCGCCGCCTGGCCGGACGTCGAGCGCCGCGACTGGATCGTCATGGCGGGTGCCGATGACCACGGCGGCGACTGGGTCGGTTGCGGTGGTCATTTCATGGGCACTTTCGCCGCGCCCTTTCTGGACATCCCG